>DATDRD010000213.1:0-2259 GCA_035291925.1 Anaerolineales bacterium | reverse complement strand
CGATGCCACACTGAATGCGATGCTCGATGAAGTGGAGCGCACTGGCTATAAAATCCCCACGCCGCGTGAAAAGGCTTTGTCCATTTTAGTAAATGCGATCCAGCCGAAGAAGAGTCGCACCTTCCGCTCGGGGAAGACGGGTGGGTGGAAAGAGCATTTCACCGAAGAGCACAAGAAGTTGTTCAAGGATGTGGTGGGGGATTTGGTGGTGAGGCTGGGGTATGAGAAGAGCAATGACTGGTGATTGTGACAGGTGAAGTATAATAATCCTGTCTTGGAGGTCGAATGCCAGCTACAGAAACTATCGTGATTCAAGTCACGCCCGAAGCGGCAAAAGCTTTTCGTTCTGCTTCAGAAAGCGAGCGCAAGAAGATGGAGCTGCTGCTGAATCTCCGCTTGCTTGAAGTGACGCGCGCCCGTAAGCCGCTGGAACAGGTGATGCGCGAAATCAGCCGCTCTGCTCAAGAGCGCGGACTTACGGAAGAAATCCTCAACAATTTGCTAAAAGATTAAAGTGCGCGCCGTCTTCGACACAAACGTTCTGGTCAGCGCGTTGCTGTTTGAACATTCCACGCCCGCGCGGGCAATCTTTTCAGCAGTGGCAAAAGGGGAAATTTTGTTTTCAATCGCGCTGGTGAATGAAGTTCATAGTATTCTTTACCGCCCCAAATTCGATAGCTATATCAATGACGCTCAACGCGAAGATTTTATGCTCGCGTTGGTGGAAAGCGGTACATTGGTCGATGTAACAGAAACGATCAACATCTGCCGTGACCCCAAAGATAATATGATCCTTGAATTGGCAGTCAGCGGAAAAGCGGAGGTTATCGTGACAGGCGATTCCGATTTGCTGGTTTTACATCCGTTTCAGGGGATTGCCATTTTCGATCCACAGACATTTTTGACAAATTATTCGTGATAATCATCCCACGTTGGGCGACTATGAAGGTCGCCCCTACGTTTATGATAAAAGATTTTTTCAAACAGCGCATCCAACGCGGACTTGTCCGCAGGCTCAACAATTTCAAAATTGCGGCGATGGCGCGCCGTGTTGCACGACAAGAGCCGCAACCTATGGGCGCGCCTATTGTCTTCTTCAAAGCCTCCACAGGGATTGACGATCTCTCGTGGAATAGCGGCTTTCATCTGCTGGCGTCGTGGGCGTTTCGGTTGAAAGGGATTCCCGTCGCTTATTTCGCGTGTCATTCCGGGATGAGCAAGTGCGTGCTGGGGACGAACCGCGAGAATGTATATAAGGCGCCGCCATGTAAATCCTGTATTTATCAATCACGAACATTGTATAAAAACGTTCAAACGTTGGAACGTTCAAACGTTCAAGGTTCAACGTCAAGCGTCACCTGGTTCGATTATCAACGTGATACGCAACTCGCAGCGGCCATCAAGGATCTCCCTTTGCAAGATCTCATGAACTTCCAATGGCAAAACATTCCACTCGGGGCTTTATGTCTGCCCGGCTTGCGCTGGATCTTGCGAATCCATCATTTGAATGATGACGAAACGACGCGGTATCTTTTGCGGGAATATATTTTGTCGGCGTGGAATGTCGCTCAAAAATTTGCGGACTTTCTCGATCAGACTCAGCCGCGGGCTGTGGTCGTGTTCAATGGACAGTTCTTCCCCGAAGCGACCGCGCGTTACATCGCGCAGAAACGCGGACTGCGCGTCATCACACATGAGGTAGGACTGCAACCAGCCAGCGCGTTCTTCACCGATGGCGAAGCGACCGCGTACCCGATTGCGATCCCTGAGTCGTTTGAGATGAACGATGAACAAAACGCAAAGCTCGATGCATATCTTGCCAAGCGTTTTCAAGGCGACTTCACGATGGCGGGGATCAAGTTTTGGGCGGATATGAAGGGACTCGACGAATCGTTTTTGCAAAAGGCGGCGGGGTTCAAACAGATCGTGCCTATCTTTACGAACGTCATCTTCGATACCAGCCAGCCGCATGCCAATACGGTTTTTAGCGATATGTTCGATTGGCTCGATATGGCGCTGGAGGTCATCCGGGTTCACCCTGAGACGCTGTTCGTGATCCGCGCCCACCCCGACGAGTTGCGCGTGCGCAAAGCCAGCCGCGAGACAGTACAGGGCTGGGTCGAGGCGAACGGCGTGGACAAACTTGAGAATGTCGTGTTCGTTGCGCCGAAGGAAACTTTGAGTTCCTACGAGTTGATCACCAGGTCGAAGTTCGTGATGGTTTATAACTCGACAATCGGGCTGGAGGCTTCGATCATG
>DATDRD010000212.1:0-4199 GCA_035291925.1 Anaerolineales bacterium | reverse complement strand
GGTGTTGCTTCGTCGAGTTGAAGCCCTCCTCGCAATCACGCGAAATTTGAAGTATGGTAAACTTTGACAGACTTAGATTCAGGAGACCTTCTATGACGAAATCCCGCTCTGACCTAATGGTGGAGCGTCTGCGCAACATGCAAGCCGCCGCCCCCGATATCGAAGCATCGGCTGTCGTTTCAGTGGATGGGTTGATCATGGCTTCGGCCCTGCAACAGGGTGTGGAGGAAGACCGTGTCTCGGCGATGTCTGCCGCGATGCTCAGCCTGGGCGAACGAATTTCAAATGAACTGGGACGCGGAGGGTTGGAGCAGGTTTACATCAAGGGCCATGAGGGCTCGATTGTATTGACCTCCATTGGAGAGGAAGCGGTTCTGACGGCAATGGCGCGTCATGATGCCAAACTGGGCATGATCTTCCTGGAGATGCGGCGCGCCGCGGAAGACCTTGTCAAACTGGTTGGATGAAGACAAAGATCATCAACGAATTTCACGGAGTACGCAATCCCCGATGGGGAGGGCTTCAACGCCCTCCCCATCTCTTTTATCCCTTACCCGTACACCCCTCTCCCTCCTTCGTCTTCGCTCAGGATGGGAGACGGGACAGGGGAGAGGGCAGGAGGTGAGTATGACCACAAAATATTTATTCTTTACTGGCGGTGTTGTTTCGTCGGTCGGCAAAGGCGTGACCGCCGCGGCGATGGGTCTGCTCCTAAAGGAACGCGGATTCAAGGTCGCGGTGCAGAAACTGGACCCGTATATCAACGTTGATCCCGGGACGATGTCGCCCTACCAGCACGGGGAGGTGTACGTGCTGGATGACGGCGCAGAAACTGACCTGGACCTGGGCCACTACGAACGATTCATTGACATCCGCCTGAGCCGCGTCAGCAACTTCACCAGCGGGCAGGTATACGCCGAGATCATCAGCAAGGAGCGCCGCGGTGATTTTCTCGGCGGAACCATCCAGGTGATCCCACACATTACGAACGAGATCAAGCGCCGCGTTGGCCTGGTCGGCAAAGTCACCGGCGCGGATATTGTCATCGTTGAGATCGGTGGGACGGTTGGGGATATTGAGTCACAGCCATTCCTTGAAGCACTGAGACAGCTCCGCAATGAGGTCGGTCGCGAGAACGTGTTCTTTATCCATGTGACATGGCTTCCGTACATCGGCGCGACGGGCGAGATCAAGACCAAACCCACGCAGCACTCCGTGGCGGCGCTGCGCTCGATCGGCATCTCGCCAAATATGATCATCGCCCGTTCCGATTACCCGGTGGATTCGGAACTCTGCGACAAGATCGCATTATTCTGTGATGTGGAAAAGCAGGCCGTTGTCTCGATGGTAACGAGCGACGTTTTATATGAAGTACCTTTATTGCTTGAAAGAGCACGCGTTGGCGATTATCTCGTCGAAAAACTGGGGATGAAAGCCACGCGCAAACCGGATATGAAACCCTGGGAAAAGCTGGTGGAGCGCGTGAGGAAGCAAAAGCCTACCGTAAAGGTTGCACTGGTTGGAAAATACGTCGAATTGCAGGACGCGTATATGTCCGTGCGTGAGGCGCTCAAACACGCCGCGATTGCCAACGATGTGGAAGTGGAAATCGGCTGGGTCCATTCTGCTAACCTTGAAAAAGACAAAGGCTGGGACATCATCCAGAACTCGGATGGCATCCTCGTGCCCGGTGGGTTCGGTTCACGAGGCATTGAAGGCAAGGTAATGGCCGCGCGCTATGCACGCGAGAAGAAGGTGCCCTATCTGGGTCTGTGCCTGGGAATGCAGGTTATGTGCATTGACTTCGCGCGCGGCGTGTTGAATCATGAAGACGCGAACTCATCAGAATTCGACCGCGGCACGGAATATCCCGTCATTGACCTAATGCTCGACCAGCGCGCCATTACCGATATGGGTGGAACGATGCGGCTTGGGCTTTATCCGTGCGAATTGCAGGAAGGAACAAAAGCCGCCGCGGCTTACGGCGTGGATCAGGTGGACGAGCGCCATCGCCACCGTTTTGAATTCAATAATGCCTACAAGCAGGATTTCGAAAAAGGAGGCATGGTCTTTTCGGGCATGTCACCGGATGGGAAACTGGTTGAAATCGCGGAGATCAAAGATCATCCCTTCATGGTCGGCAGCCAGTTCCACCCTGAGTTTTTGTCGAGACCGATGAAGCCTCATCCGTTGTTTGTGGGATTCATTAAAGCAGCAAAGGAAAAGAACGGAAGGAAATAGGGAAAACGCAGGTCTGTTCACGATTGCTGACCGGTTAAGGTGCCACCTATGATTCGTGTGGATCTATTCATCTTCTAGAATCCGCTTTAAGCGAGGGAGTAATGGTGGAAGATCTTCCTTCACGGTCTGCCAGATGATTCTGAGATTCACCCCATGATATTCATGAATAACAATGTTGCGCATTGTGAGCATTTCCACCCACGGAAGGTCAGAATGCTGTGCTCTTATCTCCGCGGGGACATGCCTTGCTGCTTCGCCAATGATCTCCAAATTGCGTAAGACGGAATCGATGGTTTTGTCATCATCTTGAAAATCATCGAAGGTATATCCTTTTGTATATCGCTGAATTTTGACAATACAATCCAGAATATCAGCAATGCGTATCTTCCAGTTCCTAGGCGGCACGGATCGCCTCTCGCAGGATATCGTCGCGCAGTTCCTTGCGAAGCGCCTCAGGCGTAACCAAATCCACTTTGCGCCCGAGCACTTCTTCCAGATAGAGTTGGAGCCGCGCAAATTCAAATAAGCCTACAGGTTTCTCGAAATCCACCAGAATATCAACATCGCTGTTCTTACGCGCCTGATCACGGGCAATTGACCCAAATATGGAAAGCGAATGAACACCGAATTTTTTCAATCGGCGTCGGCGGCTTTTCAGCAGAGCAAGGATTTTGTCGCGTTCCACTCGAAACTCTTTCTCGCAAATTTTATCATAAGCTCGTTTTGGTCTATCTTGACCTGCTCGGCAGATCGAAAAAGCGCGGGTCAAGGGACAACACACAAAAATGAGATGGACTTGGTAATCCATCTCATTTAGACTTTACGACTATCTCCGTTTCTTTCCTGTTTTCCTCTTCATGGGAGTCTTCATCGGCATATTTGCAACCGGTACGCTCTCGGGAACAAACTTAGCCTGTTTATATTGATCACGCAAACTAACCGGCGCCTCCGTCACCCGCCTCAAACGCAGGTTAAGCATCTCGACCAGGACCGAGAAGCCCATTGCGAAGTAAATGTATCCCTTCGGGATATGCTGGTGCAGGCCCTCGACGATCAACGTGAAGCCGATCAGCAGGAGAAAACTCAAAGCAAGCATCTTGATGGTAGGATGGCGCTCGACAAAATTTCCGAGCGGAGTGGAAGTAAACACCATTACGATGGCGGCGATGATCACTGCCGCGATCATGATTGACAATTCATCCACCATACCTACCGCGGTAATGACCGAATCCAATGAGAAGACAATATCCAACAGCATGATCTGAATGATCACGCTCCAAAACGCGGCGCGGACTCTTGCAGATGACTGTCCCTCGACGCCCTCCAGCTTTTGGTGAATTTCATGTGTGCTCTTGGCAATCAGAAAGAGGCCGCCCGACAGCAGAATTAAATCGCGGCCTGAAATGCCAAATCCCAGCACGGAAAAAAACGGTTCCTCGAGGCCGATGATCCAGCGTAGTGAGAGCAAAAGCAAAAGGCGGGTGACGACAGCCAGCATAATGCCTGTCGTGCGTGCCCGCTTTTGCTCGCCTTGAGGTAGTTTGCCAGCCAATATCGAAATGAAGATCACATTATCCACGCCCAGCACAAGTTCGAGGGCCACGAGCGTGAGAAACGCAATCCAGGTTTCGGGTTGAGTAATCCAATCCATAAAAATCTCCTTGCGAAGGTGAATGCATTGAAGTATAACCCAGTCCAATGTCGCCTAAAAGACCGTTTCGCGAAATGCTATAATCCGTACACCTAATGAAAATGGCCGCCTTCCAACTCAACATCCTCTCTCAATCTTCCCTGCAGGACTACGTGGACTGCGCGCGTCGATTTAAATTACGCTATCTGGACCGTTTATCCTATCCTGCGATTGAGAGCGAACCCACACTGGAAAACGAGAAGCATCTCCAGGAGGGCGAATACTTCCACCGGCTCGCGCAACAACATCTGATCGGCATCCCGGCGGA
>DATDRD010000211.1:0-5473 GCA_035291925.1 Anaerolineales bacterium | reverse complement strand
TTCACCAGTGAATGTATTTTCCGAGTCATTCAAAACACGCCACACCCAATCTTCCGAAATCTTGCGTTCTTTCATCATTGCCGTAGCATGTTTTGAGAAGATGTATTCGGTCATGGCAAAGTTATTTTAGCACAGAACGTGGATGGAGTTTCTCTTCGTCCAGCCAGGGGTTAATCCAAGCTGACCTTTGGTTTTCGATTAAGTAAAGCAAATTTGACTTCCAGGAAACCAGCAAAACCGTTTTTCTTCATGTCTTTCTGGGCATTTAAGCGATGTTTTTCAAGCCATTTCTCATCCCACCCCGATAATGAATTTAATTCGGAATGTATCTGCTGAACATTATCGTTTCTTAACTTTACCTGACTAAATCGAGTACTCAAGGATTGCAATAGACGCTCATATGCCTGTTCTCGCTGTCCAACAGGAAAATAATCTTCATATTGCCACTTTGTTAAACGTCGAGGTATTTGGCAATCATCCAACCGCAAAGGAATTATAAAAATCGTTCCTTCTGGCTTTTGATCGGCAACATCAAGAACTTTTTTTATTTCTTTTTGATAGTATCCCTCTTTTTCAACCGCTTTTCTTGAAAGACACGCAATCACTACATCGGCGGCTTCCACAGATTTTTCGATTTCCAGTTCCCACTCTTGACCAGGGAGGAGTTTCTCCTCGTCTAGCCAGGGATCAATCCAGCCTTTGGCGAGGAGTCGCTGGTATAGCTCGCGCACAGTGGGTTTATCTTGCGAAGCATGGCAGAGGAAGACTTTGAGAAGGCGTTTTTCGGTAGGCACGGGTTTGTCCCACCAGCTTTGTTTGATGAAATTATACGGCAAGTAGAGGTGATCTGCTATTGATAAACATCACAATTTGATGTCAAAGAATCCTGTCCAGCCAGGGATCAATCCAGCCTTTATCATCCCCTTGTGGGACGGCGTTGAGTCGCTGGTAGAGTTCAGGTACGATTGGTTTATCGTGCGAGGGGTGATAGAGGCGATGCCTTGCCGAAGGCGTCGAAGGGAAAACACGGAGTTTGTGGTTGTTCATAAGGATGAAGGATAAATTACCAACTGGTTGAATCATATATCGGCTTCGAGAAATGCACGCGGAGAGACGATTTTGACTTTTCGGAATGGATTCCGCACCTGTAAATCCCCATCGCCGCTGATGATAAAGTCTGCTTTGCCGTTGACGGCGAGCTCAAGAAACTTGTCATCTGTTGGATCACGGCACTCGGAGATTCGCCCTTTGATTTCAACCAGCGTTGACTCTTTAACCAGAATTGTCAGGAATTGCAGACGGTCCTCTTCGTCAATATAACGGTCAAAGGCGTGACGGCCAAGCACATCATACAGTTCTTCGATGGCTTCAAAAGACAACAAAATATCCCCTGCTTCTCTGGCCTTATCAAAAGCACGACGCGCTACCGATTTTTTGATCAGCAGCGCGCTCACAATCGCATTTGTATTAAAGACGAACCGCCCCTTTTTAGCCATGGAGGGTGGACTCCAGGATTTCAGATGTCAATCCGCGTTCACGGGCTTTACGGCTAACATTATCCATCAACTTTTCCAGCGAGACAGATGGTTTTTCAAACTCGCGAAGCCATAAGCTCAGGAGAAGTTGCATTTTCTTTTTGTCCGCCGCAGACGCTTGTTCATAAATATTGGCGGTTTCGTTATCTACAGAAACTGTTACAGTGACCATAATTCACCTCACATTTTGCTCAACAATTTCAAGAACTCTTTGAAGTCGAGTGGTAGCTCGATATCCATAGTTGATTCTGCGAAGGATTTCCACCTGTCTCAAACGCTCATAGGGAGTACGCGCGAGCCAATATGCCTTTTCATCCGATTCGTCTGCTAGTGAAGCGACAGAAAAAGCTGAGCGATTGAGTTTTAGTTTCGAGACTAAATCACGTTCCATATTTCAATTATGCCCTTTCCAGCCAGGGGTCAATCCAGCCTTCAGAGTTGAGTCGCTGGTAGTGTTCACGCACGATCGGCTTGTCTTGCGAAGCATGGCAGAGGCGGTGCCTTGCCGAAGGTGTCGAAGGGAAGACACGGAGTTTTCGGTCAGTGACGGGCATGAGGGTCTCCCCAATATGGGATGTTTAATACGATGATTGCCTTCATGGGAGGTGCAGACACAGACACCCTCGACAGAGGGGTCGCTGAGGCGCGTGAGGATCACGATCTATACGCGCTCGAAATTGCCCGATTACTGGGAATAACCCTTGCACCGGTCACAAATGTACCTATCCCTGCTGACACCCCCACCCCGTAAATAAGTTACCTGACGTCTTTGCGTAGGAACAACATAAATCCCAAGACCCTCAAACCTGCGCTCAACCATAGCGCACCGCCCAGACCGATATAATTTGCAAGCCAGGTTCCAATCAATGGCGCGAGGATCATGGAGAGATATTGCATGGATTGCGCCAGCGCCACGAAGGTCGCGCCGTATTCGGCAGGGACGGTTTTCATCAATTCATCAAAAAAGACAAGGTCGAGTCCTGCCTGAAACAACCCCGCTATGCCCGCATAGAGGATGATCAAATCCACGCGCGGTGTGGCGGCGCTGAGGGCCGGGTAGAAAGCCATTCCCAGGGTGGTTGCAAGCAACACGAACCTTCCCCCGCGCCTGCGAGAAAGCCAGGGCCACAGGAAATAGCCCACAAGCATGACCAGGGTCATTGTCATATTGATTGTGCCAATCTGGCCATCCATTGCATGGACCTCACGGACGAGATACAACGGCATGATCGGCATACTCAAAACGACGGCTGAAAAATAAACGAATCGCTTGATTGAAAACGAAACAAACGCCGGGTTCGCCCGCAGGAGAGTCAGGTAAGTCCGAAAACCATCCATAGGTGAACCGGAATTCGAGAGCGGCGGTGAGGCCTGGTCAGGCAATTGAATCTTTCTGGAAAAGTAAAAGCTGAAAAATCCCCCCAACGATAAGACCAGGAACATGATCGCATAATTCAGCGGGAAAGCAACCCGATCGATCAAGCGTGTAACGATAAACGTACCCACGACGCTCGTCAGTCCAAAGATCGCCCAGCGGCGGCTAAGCAATGCATAACGGCCTTCCGGCCCGGCCACCGCGTTCATCACGACCGAGAATGCCACAGCCAGCGCGGTTTGCGGCAGCGTTGCAAAGGCCCAGATCAATAATGTGGATATGATGGCGAATTTTTGGGGAATCAATAGTGTCAATATGCCCGTCAGGGCATAGCACAGGATCACCATCAAACGCGACAGGCTGTACCACGGAACAATATCCCGCCGCGTTTGAAGGAAGCGCCCAACCAGGATGGCAAGCACGAGTCCCGTCATTCCGGGCATGGAGGAAAGCAAACCCACCTGAAAGTTCGTCGCGCCGAGACGTGTCAAAAACACCGGCAGAAACGGCGCGGCGACATTCGAGACGCTCACACCGATCGCATCGATTTGCACATACCGGAAGTTTCGTTTTTGGAGTTGAATGGGATCTTCGGCAGGAGTGCTCATAAATTCTTGACGACAGAAAACGATTATAACGCTGGCAGGGTAAAATCAGCCCATGATAGAAATCCGCCGCATCAAACCGGATGAAGGGCCTGCCGCCAAGCGGGTGATCTATCGCGTCGCTCATGACATTTTCCACGATCCGCGCTCGCTTGAAGAATCCATTGTGTACCATGAATCGCGCGGCGAGCTAAAAGACATGGATGATATTCAACGAAATTATTTCGAGAAGGGCGGGATATTTCTTGTTATGCTCGATGACAATCACCTCATCGGCACAGGCGCAATACGACAACTTGAAGATGACATTTGTGAACTTAAGCGATTATGGCTATTGAGCCAATATCATGGCAAGGGCCTGGGATACCGCATGCTACAGGAATTATTTTCGTTTGCAAGAGAAAAGGGATACAAAAGAATCTGGCTGCAAACAGATGCCGTTCAGCAGTCACGGGCCCTGGAGTTCTACAGGCGCCTGGGGTTTCATGAAATACCGCGCTACACCGACCGTACGGACGATATCGCCATGGAGATGCCCTTATAAACGAACAGCATCCAGCCAGTCGGGCAATTGCCTGACCAGTTCCTCCATGATCCCTTGCGCGCGCTGGTTGAATATCTCGATATTGTCATAGGCCTCGCCGCCCCGCTCGCTGACCATGTCACTCACCGCGCGTAGAATTAATAATCGCGCGTTGTTCTTTTGGGCGACCCACGCCAGCGCAGCGGACTCCCAATCCGCGGCGATTGCGCCCTGTGATTTCAGAAAAGGGATCTTTTCCGGGGGAAGGTCGCTATCCGCGGAGGCGATCATGCCGCGTCGGGCGGGATGAGGATAAGGTTCAGCGAGCCAGCTCAAGTCCAGAGATGAAGCGTAGTAGGTCGTTATATCCAAATCCCCCATTAATTCCAGGATATCGTAAACATAGGTCTGGTCCACCAGAATAACGTCGCCTTGTTGGACCGCGCCTTCAAAGCCTCCGCAAGTCCCCAGGTTGACGATGAGATCGGGTGAATGAGTATCGATCACATATTGCATCGCCCCTGCAGACGCGATCTTCCCCCAGCCGCTATGAAACAATCCAAGGCTGTGATTGCCAACGAAGGCGCTGAAACATTCGCCATATGTGAACTGCTGGATTCTAGCATCGGGAAACATCGGCTTGACCGCGTTCCATTCCGCGAGGGCAGAGATCAGGATGACTGTTTTCACCTAAAACTCCTCGAGTTTCATTTTTATTCCATTTTTGATTAGATTTCTCCGCTTAATTGTCGTATAATTTCCTTATGCCCGAATGGATTGGGAAAACCATCGGAAAGGTACGAATCGAAAAGCTCCTTGCACGTGGGGGCATGGCAGAGGTTTATTTAGGCTCGCATCTGAATCTTGAGCGTCCGGTTGCCGTGAAGTTATTGCACAGTTATATCGAAGAAGAACCTTCGCTTCTCGAGCGATTTCAGCGGGAAGCTAGGGTCGTGGCCGGGTTACGTCATCCCAATATCGTTCAGATCTTCGATTTTGACACTGCGGACGGCCATCCGTATATTGTAATGGAATATTTGAAGGGTCCAACGCTCGCGACCTACCTGCGCCACCTGCACCAACGCAAAAAGCGCATCGCACCCGATCAAGTAGCGCGCCTCCTCAATGAGCTGTCCATTGCCCTCGATTACGCCCACGGGCAGGGCGTCGTGCATCGCGATATCAAACCAGGCAACATTATCCTGCACAACAATACCGACGAGATTCCACTGGACAGACCTCTAACGGATGACGTGGAAGCGGTTATCACAGACTTTGGACTTGTGCGCATCATGAATGCGGCTACCCAAACGGTCTCGGGCACAGTCAGCGGCACACCCGCTTACATGTCTCCTGAACAAGCGCGTGGCGATTCAACAGATCATCGTACAGATATCTATTCTCTTGGGATTGTCTTGTATGAGATGCTGGCGGG
>DATDRD010000210.1:0-2319 GCA_035291925.1 Anaerolineales bacterium | reverse complement strand
CCCGATCTCAACATCTGGTTCGAGATTCACTGGGCATTGGATCATCCATATACTTTGCTGACGGTGGATTATGAAGGCATCTTTGCGCGCGCACAACGATCAACTCTCCTCAACGCGCCGATACAGGAGATGGCGGTGCCAGATCTCCTGCTCAGCCTGGCCATTCACCTCGTCAAACATGCGGTGTATTTGCCGAGTCTTCTTGAGCGCGATGACCTGCCGCGCATCATCCTTGCCGATGGTATGTTGATGTATTATCTCGACATCACCGAAGTCCTCAAACAAAACAAGGAGATCGATTGGGATTTGACGATCCAGCTTGCCCGCGACTGGGGAGCCATGGACATCCTCGCCTCCGTGCTGCAGGTCTGCAAGAGGTACTTCGACGCGCCTGTTCCAGGTGAAGTCATCTCTGCGCTTCAAGTCACTGGACAGTGGGTGGTTACCCGCAAATTAATGGCGCGCGCCGCCGAACAGGAACTGGCGGCCTACGAAGGCCGGCAGGGAAGCCGCATCTGGACACTTCTATTGGCTTCGAACGGTGCCTTCATCCTGCGCCCCATCCGGTTATTAGAGACGGCGTCCTATTTTTTTCCTCCTGCGGATTTTCTCCATCGCAAGTATGGAACGTCAAATATTGTGTGTAGAATCGGCCATTTGATCATCGCTTTGCAGCAGACCCTGCGCTTTGGTTGGGATACGATCTACTTTGGCATTGAACGATATTTTCGTCTTAAGCGTCTGGGAAAGAGCGCTTCGCTGTTCAACGAACTGGAAACCCATCTGTAGATATCATTGCGAGTCTTCGAGAAGCAAGCCCCTTCCGTGTGGGAGACTGCTTCGCCCCGCTTCGACTCACCTGCATGATTTGCTAAGCAAATCATGCAGGTGCAAGTGTCGGACTTTGCCCTCCTCCCAGCGTGAAAGGGCTCGCAGGGACATAAAAAAATAATATGCGCTTATTCCAATTGCAGTCTGTGCTTGAACATCAAACTGCTTCCTTATTTCTCCTCGACGGGCTGGCAAACGTCATTGATTTCGCCTTCCATTTTTGGATGGGGCGGGTGCTGATCCCCGCCGATTTTGCCGTCCTGCAAACGCTGAATTCCGTTGCATTGGTGTATGTCACTGCCAGTGGAGTCTTTCAACCGGTCGTCAGCCGTTTCGTCGCTGAAGCGCGCGGCAGGGGAGAAAACGATTCCATCCCTGCGATATTTCAAACCTTTCTGCGCGCCGCCTTCTGGCTCGGGCTGGTTTCTGCAATTCTTGTTCTTTTGCTATCCAACCTGATCGCGCAATTACTCAATCTACCGATTTGGACAATCCAGCTCAGCGCGGCGCTTATTTTTCTCAGCACTCTACGCCCCATCGCAGCCGGCGTTCTTCAAGGACGGGAGGATTTTATTCCCTTTGGTTTCACCCGCCTTGCCCTGTCATTGGGACGCATTATCCTTGTGTTCTTCGCCATTCAAGCAGGTCTTGGTTTGAGGGGTGCCATCCTCGCTCTGCCGTTTGGCTGGTTTGTGAGCGTGGTTTGTGCGTTCCTGCTTCTGGGAAAATCACTATGGAGAAAAAGCCGGGCAGGCGCGCAAGGTTTCCTAAACGAAGGATGGAAACTTTCATTTTATGCCCTGCTTGCCTATATTGCGTACATGTCACTGACCAGCCTTGATCTGGTCTGGGTCAATCAAAACCTGAACGGCGACTTGGCTGGTGCCTACGCAAGTCTCGTTATATTGCGGCGCGTCATCGCGCTTCTCCCTGGAGTTGCTGTCACTGTTATGTTTCCACGTATCGTTAAAATACTGGTAGAAGGACGCCTCCCTGATCACCTTTTAATTAAGACTGCGGCGATTATCCTCGCAGCCAGCGGGGCATTATCATTTCTTTATTTCATTTTTGGCGATCAACTCATCACAATTATTTTTGGTAAAGGGTATCAAGCGGCATCCCCACTTCTCGGCTGGATGGGCATTGCCATGATCGGCGTATCGTTGAGTTCCATCTGGCTGAATTATTACCTCGCAGAAAAGCCGCGCAATTTTGTGATCCTGTTGGGAATTGCAGTAGCACTCGAATGGCTTCTCTTGAATCAATTTCCACCTTCCATGCAAAGTGCTGTACTTGCCTTTGGTGCAACGGGCTGGCTGTTGACACTTGGTGGATTGTTGCTTTATGTTTTCAAAATCGGGAGATTGCCACGACGGACGAACGCCGTCTCGCAATGACACTAAACCCATGCCTGATTTCAACGAACTCTATCGCAAGCATAACCAGCAGATGGAAGACTTCTGGTCCCGGCGTACCAACGCGCCCAAA
>DATDRD010000209.1:0-4673 GCA_035291925.1 Anaerolineales bacterium | reverse complement strand
AATTCAGGGGTCGTGGAATACAGGATCGGTCTGCCAGGGCCATCGGCGCGGCCGGATTCCAGGATCAATCCCTTATTCAACAAACTCTTCATCATGCTGTCGCTGTTGACGCCGCGGATCGAGTCGATCTGCGGGCGCGTGACCGGCTGCTGGTATGCGATGATCGCCAATGTTTCCAGCCCGGCGCGGCTGAGATGAGTGGTTGCTTCCAGGCCGAGAAAACGCTCGATCAACTCTGCGAGTTGCGGCGCGCTGGTCAATTGGACGCGCCCCGCGTGTCGCTGCAGGCGCAGGCCGCGGCTTGAGAGTGAAGCGTCGAGTTCGTGGAGTCCGCGTTCGACAACGGAGGGAGCCACATCCAGTGCAATCGCCAGTTGAGCAGTGGTCACCGGCTCCGCCGCGACGAACAATAGCGCCTCCAATTTTACGGAAAGTGACAATTCAGTTTCGGAATTTTCCCCTGGGAAAGGTTGAGAGTCGCTCATGCTATAATTGCTCCGTTCAAACCATGTCACGCAGAGTTCTTCAACTCAGAATGACATAAAAATTTAGTGAGAGAGATGAAAATAAATAAACCAGGATTACCACTTGTTTTACTGAGTCTCGTAGTTACGTCACTTGCATGCACCATTTTCGTTGGTGGGCCTGATTACTCGAACCTTCCACCGATCCCTGTTTCTGCCGAAGCCGCTGAAAGCATCAAAGAAGAACTAAAACGGGCATTTGAAGCAGGCGTGGAGACTGGCGTTGTAACAATAAACATTACCGAACCACAGATCACATCCTACTTTGCTGCCCGTCTGCAGACTGATCCAGGCCTTCAACAATCTGATAAAAGACCGCTGATCACTGACCCACAGGTTTATCTGCGTGATGGGCAAATGCAGATCTACGGCAAAACTCAACAGGGAATATTCGCTGCGAACATCGGCATCATCGTGAGCGTAGGCGTGGATGCAAACGGTCAACCGCTTATCGAGATCACATCAGCCGATTTCGGTCCCTTCCCTGCGCCTGAGGGACTCAAGGATGCAATCACTGCCATGATCAGGGAAGCGTATACCGGTTCCCTGGGTCCGGTCGCCACAGGTCTGCGTATCGAAACGATTTCCATCGCAAATGGCGTGATGACGATCACAGGGCGCATCAGATAGCGCACGGATTATACACCAGACGACATGTCATTCTGAGGAAGCCGTTGGGCGACCGACACTTGCACCTGGCGCAAGTGCAGGTGAGAATCTCCAATTCGATAAACGAGACTCTTCGCGGAGTTTATCCTGACTGGCGAAGCCGTGTCGAAGGGCTCAGAATGACAGATTTGAACACTATGCATCGCCTCTCTCCCAGCCGATCACTGCTCGCCGTTTTCCTGGCATTCTCCATGCTGGCAAGTTGCCGCTCTCCGCAAGTGACGGGCGAAGATATCACTATTACCATCAACGCAGACGGTGAATCCCACAATGTGACTGTCCCTGCAGGGAGTACTGTAAGCCAGGCACTGGGATCGGCTGGCGTAACGATCGGGGACCTGGATCAGGCGGATCCGCCTCTCTACACTGTCCTGAGCGATGGCAATTCCATTGATCTCACGCGTGTCGAGGAAGTTTTCGAGACCGAAGAACAGATCATTCCCTTCGAGAGACAGGTCGTCCGAAATGAATCTTTGCCTGAAGGCGAAACACGGCTCGTGCAGGCGGGCGTGAACGGCTTGCAGGAACTGACCTATCGCCGAGTGCTCGAAAATGAGGCAGAGATCAGCAGAGCGGCGGTCAAATCCGTTATTATGCAAGAGGCGGTTCCAGAGATCGTAATGATCGGTGCTCAGTCGTCCTTTGCTCCTCTGCCAGTTCCCGGAAAACTGGCTTATCTGGCGGGTGGAAATGCCTGGATCATTGACACCTCCACAGCCAATCGCACTCCGCTTATCACGATCGGCGATCTCGATGGGCGTATCTTTGATCTTTCACCGAATGGCAGCTACCTGATCTTCACCCGCAAGTCAGGCAAGCCTGCCGATCAGGAGATCAATACGCTCTGGGCAGTACGGACGGACGGCGGCAAACCATTCAGCACCGGCATTGCGAATGTTGTCCATTTTGCAGATTGGATCCCGAACACAAACTCGATTGCCTATTCAACTGTCGAACCGCGCAGTACCGCTCCGGGCTGGCAGGCAAACAATGACCTGCATCGTTATAGCATCTCAACCGGAGAGAAAAGAAGGATTTTGGATGCAGGCAGCGGAGGCGTGTACGGCTGGTGGGGCATGACCTTCGCCTTCTCAGCGGACGGACGACTGGCCTACGCCCGCCCGGACGGGATCGGTCTCGTGGACCTGGATGGAAAGTATCTAAAGCCACTATTGGATATCACACCACTGAACACTCACAGCGACTGGGCCTGGCTCCCTGCCCTGGCATGGGGGGCAGATGGCAAGACTCTTTATTTCGTTTCCCATGCTCCACCACCGAGTTTGGTCAGCGATGAAGATTCACCCTTCTTTGATATCAACGCGACCTCCTTCTCGAACGACGCGAGCGTGCAGATCGTCCAGCAGACAGGCATGTTCGCGTACCCATCCGCTTCACCGGTGCAATCAAGTACAAGGGAACGCGGGTATCAAATCGCCTACTTGCAGGCGATCTTCCCATCGCAAAGCGAGACCAGCCGTTACCGCGTTGTGGTCATGGATAGAGATGGCTCGAACCACCGCGCAGTTTTCCCTGCGAACGATGCGCCCGGCCTCGAGCCGCAGACTCCAGTTTGGGCGCCGGAGGCAATCGATGGGCAGTCTGGCGATTTCATTGCAGTCGTCTATCAGGGCAATCTCTGGCTCGTGGATAGCGGAAACAGTCAGGCCTATCAAGTGACAGGCGATGGTCTTGTCACAAGGATTGATTGGAAATAACCCTTACCCTCGCCTCTCCCACCAGGAGAGGGGCAAGGGGTGAGGGATAATAAAAGAGAGGATATTCAAATGCGCATTTTGATCACTGGGGCAGCCGGGTTTCTCGGCTCACACTTAAGCGACCGCCTTCTTACCGAAGGGCATGAGGTCATCGGGTTGGATAATTTCGTCACAGGCAACCCGGGAAATATCGCTCACCTGATGGGGAATGAAAAATTCTCATTCCACAAGCACGATGTCTCGAACTACATCTTCGTGCAAAGCAAGGTGGATGCAGTATTGCATTTTGCATCGCCTGCAAGCCCGAACCCGCAGTCGCCATCGGGGTACTTCAACCTGCCGATTCAAACGATGAAAGCCGGCGCGCTTGGGACCCATAACTGTCTCGGCGTGGCGCGTGTAAATAACGCACGCTTCCTGCTGGCATCCACCAGCGAGATCTATGGCGACCCGCTTGTCCATCCGCAAACCGAGGATTACGCCGGAAACGTGGATCCGGTGGGTCCGCGCGCGGTCTATGATGAAGCCAAACGATTTGCCGAATCATTGACAATGGCGTATCACCGCGCCCACGGCGTGGACACGCGCATTGTGCGCATTTTCAACACCTACGGTCCGCGCATGGATCTGGAGGACGGCCGCGCATTGCCCAACCTGCTCAAACAAGCCTTGCTGGGCCAGCCGCTGACCGTTTACGGCGATGGGAGCCAGACGCGCTCGTTCTGCTATGTGGATGACCTGGTGGAAGGCATCGTCACCTTGCTCTATTCGAACGAGCATTTACCGGTCAACATCGGCAACCAGCACGAAATGACCATCCTGCAATTCGCGGAAACCATCAACCGGATCGTGGATAACAAAGGTGGTATCACCTATGTCAAGGACGCTCGCAGCGTGCGCGATCCCCAGCAGCGCCAGCCTGATATCACACGCGCCCGGACGATATTGAAATGGGAACCCAAGGTGAGCCTGGAGGAAGGACTCCATAAGACCATTCCATACTTCAAGAGTAAACTGGGGCTTGGATGATCTTGAGTGCCAATAAAGACCTGAGTGCTAATAAAGAGCGGATCCGCTTCCTGAAGTTTGCCGTGGTCGGAGCAGTCGGATCGGCGCTTGATTTCGGGATCATGAACATCCTGACACATTTCTTCAACATGCGATTGGTATTTGCGGGCACAATTTCCTTCATTTGCGCGGTCATCAACAACTTCAGTGGCAATCGATTCTGGACGTATCCCGAATCGCGTTCACGCCCCGTCCTGCACCAGTTGGGGATGTTCTTTGTTGTCAATGCCGCAGGCATTGCCATCCGAATCCCCGTTCTACATTTTGTGGAGCCTCCCCTGGCAGGTGCGTTCGAGCGTATGGCACATCTTTCTCGTGCTTCAGCTGAAATCCTTGCCAAGAATGCGACCCTCGCCTTTGCGATTGGGGTTGTAATGCTTTGGAACTTTTTCATAAATCGCTATTGGACGTATAATGACATAGAATAGATACACAGTCCCGCAGGTTTCAGGAACAGTATGAGCCTTCGACGGTAACCTGCGGGACGCTCTTCACTATCACGTAATAAACCAAAAGAGATTTGCCTATGTCACAACACCGTATTATCCCCATCTATAACTCGCAAGGCGAAGTGGACGCAATTTTAGTCTTTCCCTATCTTTTCAACCGGAACGGGGAATGGACCGGCTGGGTCACCGCTCAACGGGAAGTCTATTCGGTCATGGGATATTATGTGGGCTTCCTGACAAACGAC
>DATDRD010000208.1:0-11877 GCA_035291925.1 Anaerolineales bacterium | reverse complement strand
TGTTACGCCAGATTACCGATGAAATCTATCGCCTGTTCGACCGACGCTGTCGCACCGCGACGGCGCTATCCAAACTGGCAGGCTTGCGGCAACGAGTGCAACGCTTCACGCAGTTGAGTCAAATCTTGAAAGGGTTGTTCTCGGCCAATGTCGAGAAAGCCTTGACCTTCCTGGATGATCGTTTGTTGGGAGCCACCTCCAATGCGGTGGAACGCGGCAACCGCCGCTATCGCAAAATGCAGAAAACCGTGTATCGCGTGCGAACATACACCCATATTGTGGCGCGCATGGCGCTGGATCTGTTTCGGGAAGCGGCGATGTCACCGCGCACGGCTACCCTTCAATTTCTCCACTCCGCAAGAACTGGCCCATGATTGTATCGGTGCGCTTGCTACAGTGTCGAAATTTGTTTGAATAATGGAATTATCCTTATCGAAATTCCTTATACTTGGAAGGGGAGTAAATCTGAAATAAAAAGATTGATTTCTGATGCGCTAAAAAATAAGCAAGATGTGTGGCGATGAAATCTCCTGCCCGCGAAAGGAGTTTTTTGTTTGCGGGATTGGTGAATAAGATCGACATGTCTTATGCGCGCCGTTGCCATCATCAATCCGTGCGTGTACACGGGTCATGGTCAATTGTGGTTCTGTGGGGACACCTTCGGCAAGTCTCTGCGCGAAACCGCAACAACAAGTGATACAATCTCTGAAGAGAAAAGGGGCGCCAATATACAGATTTAACACGTTTCATCCAATTCAGGAAAAGAAAGATAAGCATGTTACCTATAATGACCATCGCAATTATTAGCGACCGCGGTCCTAGAGGCGGCGAGATCGTTGTCGCAGTTTCCACAATCTTAACCATGACATACCTCACCGTAAAACCAGTCTCAACCAACAATTCATGCAGGGACGAATTCATAAACGCCTGCAGGGCAATGGTCCGTAGCGGAACCCCTAAAAAATATGTAGGGAGAATTGCAAACCCCTCATCGTTAAATGCCGAATACGCAGACTTCTGGCTGGCGTTTGACACAAAGGGCGAGAAGATGGCAAGGCAAATTATTCAGAACTCCGGAAAATCGGTTGAGAAGGGGAAATATGATTTTCCCGGGATGGTTCATTTATTTGAACATACTGTTCCTGATCCTCCAGATGCTGGCGATATCAAGCCGTGGGTCGGCACACTTATCAATCAATTGGAGCCTTGGAAAGAAAAGATCAGAAAAATGCATTCGGGCTATACCTAGTTTGACAATGTCACATTAAACATCTGTTCTATGAATTCGGTTCGGCTGATCTGCCATATGTGGAATTCTCAGCTAGATTCGGGCTATATTTCCTAAATATAGTGATGGCAACAATGCGCTATATATGGCGGTGTGCAACCAAAACGTCCTGTATATAGCGGATGTGACATTGTCAAACTAGTCAGGAAATACATTCACACGAAACACATACACTTGAAATGAAGTCTCATCTTAAGTCTCCTATCCGCGAAGGGAGATTTTTGTTTGTGGATGGACTCACCCCTGCCGCTCTCCTAAAAAGGAGAGGGATTTTGCTTGGCAGAAAATCATGTATGATTGGGACATAGGTATTCAAAAATGGATTTCTGGCCCGTAATTATTGAGGTTTGGCATGAACCCTGTAGTTAAACCTGATACGCGAATTAAAGATATTGAAGTCACTGACGACTCTGTCATCGCCCATTTAATGGACGGGCGCACAATTAGCGTGCCGTTAGTCTGGTCGTGGCGATTGATGGAAGCGACATCCAAACAGCGCAAACATTACGAAATCATTTGGGATGGCGGTCCCAGTCACACATCCGCTGCAACCACATCGTTTTTGCGATCTCGGTATGGATCATGGTTGCGAGTCTTATCCACGCCAGCGCATTCCTCCTGGCTCAATCAAGCCGAAATTCTATTGAAAAGTTTTGAGGTGCGCTATTTGCAACGTGGCAATTGGACCAGTCGTCAACATCTGATTGATCATTTGTACGACAGTACGCCGGAATACAATCGTTTATGGGCTCAACCGATTAATTGGTCATGGACTCGGCGCGACCTCCATAATTGGGCTGAGAAAAAATCAACATGACTATGTTAAATTACTTTTCAAACGCACCACTAGTACGGTACTCGCCGTAGATGCCAGGGATAAGCGCACGCTGGAAGCAGTATCCACCTTAAGACAGGTGAAAGTGATTCTAGGATAATTACCCATTAGTCCGGTAGTCAAGTAGTCGGATGGTCCTGTAGCCAAGTATCCTCGCTCATCTTCTCTCCATTTTTGACCCCGCGTCCGACGCACAGTGGTTGCTCCTCTGGATATACCCTCCCAGTACGATAGAAGACTGGTCCCCGCAACGCTCGTTCGTACAGCCTCAGGTATCGGCAAGTTGCTGTTCTTCGGGCTTCTGAGCGGGAACAACGCGTTTCTTTGGGACCCCAACGTGAGCGGTCCGGCCGTTTTCAGTGCTACCGCTACCCGGTTCAACAACGACCATCCCGTTAGTAGAAGGCACTCGCAGCAAGATACGCCGCCCACAAGTAGGACAATACCACTCCTCCGCGCCAGAGGGATGAGTTTTTTCCAAAACCATTTCATGTTGTTGCTCATTCATTGAATCACTCCTTGACAGATAGGATATTAAAACAGAACGGATCCAAACTCCGGGCCCGTTGGCAAAGCTAAAGCAATTTCTGTTCCTCGGTCGCCTGGGGTAGTAGCCGTGCTAGCGACCTAGCTTTAAATCCATAACTTTGAGTCCTAGACTCTTACAAAGAGTTTAGTTACCTGTAACATGCCTAATTAACAGGACGAAAAAAGGATCGTTTTGCGCTCGTTATCGATCTTCCCTAAAATTTACCACGAATGAAGGGCGAAAAATTCCACTAACGCACCATCATCTCTTCCAACTTCTTCTTCACGTCAGGCCATTCCGTATCCAGAATACTATAAAATACCGAATGACGATAATGCCCGTCGGGCAGGATCATGTGATTACGAAGCACGCCCTCTTTCACCGCGCCGATGCGTTCGATGGCTTTTTGCGAGCGTTCGTTCCGCAAATCCGTTTTCAATTGTACGCGAATGCAGCCAAGGGTCTCAAAGGCGTGACACAGCATCAAATACTTACATTCAGTATTCACCGGCGTCCGCTGAAACTCAGATCCATACCACGTGCCGCCAATTTCAAGTCCACGATCATTGGGCATTGTGTTCAAGTAACGCGTCGCACCAGCCACACGACCCGATGCAAGATGAATGGCAACAAAGGGCAGGTCTGTGCCTTTCTCTGCGCGTGAGAGAATATCCATCACCCAATTGCGCATATCTTCCACAGTATTCATATTTCCATAAACCATAAAATCCCAAAACGTCTGGCCCACACCGATCTCGGCCAAAGCCGGAATGTGCGATTCCGTCATGGGTTCAAGCCGCACGTGTTTGCCTTGTAATACAACGGGTTTAACTTCCATGATTGCTCCTAATGAAAATGATGTCACTGCGAGCCTTCGGCGAAGCAGTCTCCTGTTACGAGGAGATTGCTTCGCCGAAGGCTCGCAATGACAAATCAGAACTTCAGCCACTCCTCTTCAGGTGTATCCTGTGTGGGCAGGTAGGGCATCTTCGGGCCCTCCACGCCCAGCAATTCGCTTAACGCGGCACGCATGGCGGTGCGATCGTCCCATAAATGTTCACGCGCGCCAAAACACATGGACTGCTCATGACCCTTCCCGCAATACAGGACAATGTCACCATCACGCGCGAGACGAAGCGCGAATCGGATGGCTTCGCCTCGATCCGGGATTCGCCAGAATGTTTCTCCTTCGTGTCCTCCCTTGGACCCTTCGACACTCCCTTCGGTCGCAGGGCGGTGCCTCGCGCCTGCCGCCATTTCCTCAAGGATTCCATCCAACGACTCGGTGCGCGGGTCTTCAGCAGTCAGCACTGTGAGATCAGCCAGTTCTGCAGATGTTTCTGCCATCATGCGGCGTTTGGCCTTGTCGCGTAAACCTGCTGAGCCGAAGACAGCAATCACGCGGGGATGCTTTGCCACAGAGTTCACACACCTGCCCTGGCGGGCGGTGCCAGGGGAGTTTTCTGAGTTTTTCTTTTCGGTTTTCTCAAGGCTCTCTGTGATCTCCGTGGCTGGCTTAAGCATTTCGCGCGCGGCCTCCAGCACAACTTTCAGTGCATTCGGCGTGTGTGCGAAATCAACGATGGCGGTGAAGTTCTGACCCATGTCAATCCGTTCCATGCGACCAGGGATTCCTTCAAGCGAAGCAATTCCCTGTGCGGCGATCTCGGGTTTTATCCCCAAACCATAGGCTGTCGCAGTCAACGCAGCCAGGCAATTCGAAACGTTATAGGCTCCAACCAATTTACTCGAAAAGGGAATTTCAAAATCCTTACTCTTCGCCGTAAAATGAATCCCCGATGGGCTGTAGCGAATATCTACAGCGCGGACATCCGCATCTTCACCTAGCCCATAATTTAGTTTTTTGACTCTAATAAAGTTATTCAGGAAGTCAAATGATTTGACATCATCACGATTGATCACACCCAAACGCGGATTTCCCTGTGGTTTTTCAGAAGTCTTTTCAAGGCTTTCAAACAATCTTGCTTTCGCGGCGCGATAGTTTTCATAGGAGCCATGTTCATCCATGTGTTCATGCGTAATGTTCGTAACAACTCCGATATCAAACTCACAGGCATCCACACGATATTGCGCCCAGCCGTGCGATGTGGTTTCAAGGACTACATGAGTTAATCCCGCCTCCACCATTTTGGCAAGATAGCGCTGCACATCCTGCGCGTCGGGTGTGGTAACGTGGAATCCCGTATCCAGCACCTCATCGCCGATCACCGCGTTTACGGTTGATATCATGCCGGCTTTGATCCGCGCGGCGAGCAGGATCTGGTAGATCAGATTCGTCGTGGTAGTTTTGCCGTCCGTACCGGTAACGCCGATCACCCTCAGCTTGCGACCCGGCCAGTTGTAAAACGCGGCAGCCATCCAGGTCAGCGCGCGACGCGGATTGTCGAGTCGAACGTAGGGGACGGAGAGTCCGCTTAGTCCCCTTTCCCCCACCACCGCGACCGCGCCGTTCTCAATTGCCTTTGAGATGTAATCGTGCCCATCTGCAGACCCGCCTTTCATGGCGACAAAAAGATAACCTGGTTTGACCGCGCGACTGTCAATCGCGATGCCCGTGATCGGAATATTGGGGATATTCGCCATGCAAAAAGGCAACGGCAATTCGGCAAAGATGTGTTGGAGCGATTTTTGATTTGACATGATTAAAGAAAAAGAGGGCTCTGGTATTTTACCAAAACCCTCCTTCAAGACTTCCGAAATCTGATAATTTACTTAAGGCTCTGGCGAAGACCTTCGAGCTTGCCCGCGACGGAACCATCAAGCACCTTATCACCCACTTTGATCACGAGGCCGCCCAGAATGGACGGGTCGACCCGGAAGGTGACAGCCTGCGCGCCGACTTTGGCGAGCACACCCGTCTTTACGGATTCCTCCTCTGCCTTGCTCAACGGGAGGGCGCTCGTAACCTCAGCAGATTCACCTTTGAAGCCCGCGTCATCAAGAACGACAACCTTGCCGGATTTCACGCCGGAGAAGAATTCATCGAGCAAAGCGCGTTGCTTCTTTTCATCCAGCGCCTCGCCGACCAGTTTATTCGCGGCGGCAATCGCGAGTGCTGCAACCTGACTACGCAGGTCTCCGAGAATGCGATTCCGCTCGAGCTCGGCTTCGGCAACAGCAGCATCGCGAGCCGTGGCGATATCGGCTTCAGCAGCAGCCTTCACATCGTTCGCTGCGGCCGCGGCGCGTTCGGTCGCTTCGCCTACGATCTTACTGGCCTCAACCTGGGCTTCAGCGCGGATCTTATCCGCATCCTTTTGTGCATCTGCGCGCGCTTCGGCCGCGACACGGGCATCTTCCAGGCCTTGTGCAATTTTCTGTTTGCGGGTCTCCATCATGTTCAGCATAGGCTTGTAAACCCAGGCGGTCAACGTCAGGAGAACGATGAAGAACGCGATAATCTGAACAATGAGCAGACCGAAATTAATACCAAGTGCTTCCATGCGCTGCTCCTATCTTAGACAACTTTGAAGAGCATGAGGAACGCGATGACCAGACAGTAGATCGCGATCGCTTCAGAGAACGCGATGCCGAGGATCATGTTGGTCAACAGGTTACCGTAGGTATCAGGGTTGCGAGCCATACCAGTCAGCGCGCCCTGCACGCTCAAACCGATTCCCACACCAGCGCCTGCAGCACCAATCATAGCCAGACCAGCGCCAACAAAGCGAGCGGCATCCAAAATATTTCCTTCCATGTTAAAGCCTCCTTAGGTTTATCCTATTCATGTATAGTTGGCGTTCTCTGACGCCGAATGCGCTAGAGAGCGCATCCTTACTCTCTAATGCTCTGCGTGCTCTTCTCCGTGGCCCTGCGTGGCCTGCGCCATAAAGACCATGGTCAACATACCGAAAACGAACGCCTGGATCACGCCCACGAACAATTCGAACATCATGACCATCGCGGGCAAAATCGAGATCTTGCCAAGCAGTCCTGCAACGATCGCGACCAGCACGATCCCTGCAAACATGTTACCGAAAAGACGGAAGGCAAACGAGAGGATCTTGGAAAGTTCCGAGATCAACTCAAGCAAGCCGACCAGAAAATCCATCGCGCCGAAGAATGGCACTTTGAACATCCTGCGAGTATTGAAGAACTTGCTAAAATAACCCAGTCCCTGTGCTCGCAAACCAATGAATTGGATTGCGATCACCGCGACAATAGCCAGCGCAGCAGTAAAGTTCAAGTCCACGGAGATACCGCGGAAGAATGGAGCAAGTATGTAGCCGCCTTCTTCCACTTTTGTGGGAAGAAGATTTGCCCAACCGCCACCAAGTTCCTGGATTGCATGACCTTCGCCGTGTGCTTGATGCAAAACACCGATTGACTCAAAACCGGGGATCAACTTGAGCAAATTGGCAAATAACACATAAATCATGATGGTCGCAAACCACGGGAAGATGGCCCTCGCCCATTTCGCGCCCGCGGAGCCTTCCGTCAGGTTGTAGAGTAATTCCAGAATGGCTTCCATCAGATTGCCGATGCCGCGCGGCACAAGATCAGTCTGTGCACTTTGTTTCAAAGACCGATTGGTGAAGTACGCAATCACCACAAGCAAGACAATTGTCACCAGCAGTGTGGGAATCGTATTCACCAAGTAAAGAGGCCCAAGGCCAAGGAAGTTCTCGACAATCGGCTCTTCGATCAATTTCTCCGGGGCAACCGCGATCTCAGGCTGAACGGGCACGAAAATCCCACCCAGAATAAAGCCCGCTATCATCAGCACCAGCACGACCCATCGGCGCCAGGGTCTACGTTTTTCCTGTTCCAAAGTCCGCCTCCTACGACGAAATATCAGAGTCTTTTTCTGCTTTTTCCTTCAACCGTGCGAGTGTCCTGCGCGCCACAACGAGCATCACGATCACCGACACGGGGATTCCGGCAAACAGCAAAGCCAGCGTAATAACCGGCTTTGTACCGAACAGATTATCAAGCCACAATCCACCGAAAACAGAACCCAGAATGATGATCAGGGTCAGGCATCCTACCTGGCCGATCATTACAATAAGCAGCGTATTAAGGATGCTGCTGCCTTTTTTTTCCGATTGTGCCATGCTGCACGATTATAACTGACAGGCTAAAAGTATGTCAAATCAGATAGCCTATATCGCATCGCTTCGATCCTCCTTACAGTCGTCAGCGCAAGCTTTCGAAGCCGATAATTGTTTCCGTTATGGAGTCCGACAGCCTGCTGTCGGCTATACGGGAGCAAGCTCCCGCACCCCAAACTAAAACAGATTCAACGCGGCCGCGTCCGACCAGCTGAACCACGGAGCAAACAGCGTTCCAATCAAGATAACGCCGAACACCAGCACTACAAGAGCGATGGCATACGGGCGGGTCAACGGGACGGGGTGATTTTCCTCATCCTGGTTCGGCATGCGATAGAGGTACACATATTTCAATACATTCAAGTAGTAGTACACGCCGATGGCCGAATTAATTATGCCAATGACAACCAGCCACACATAGCCAGCCTGTACGCCCGCCGCAAAGACAACAACCTTTGCCACGAAACCGCCGAAGGGCGGCATGCCCGCAAGTGACAGGAACGCAGCCAGCATCATTAATGCCAGGCCGGGATTGCGCCTGCTCATGCCTGCATAATCGGTAATCTCCTCAAGCCCTGTCACGCGGCTGAATGCCATAACGATACCGAAGGCAAGGAGATTAGTGAGGATATACGCTGCCAGATAGAATACCACACTCGCGACGCCCAGTTGAGTGAGGGCAATGACTCCGATCAGCACGTACCCCGCGTGCGCGACGGATGAGAACGCGAGCAGGCGTTTGATATTCGTTTGGGGCAACGCAAGCAGGTTTCCGACAGTCATGGTAACAGCGGCAAGGACAGCCAGTACCGCCGTCCAGGAGAGGGCGAGATCGGGGAATGCCACGATGAACAGGCGGGTGAGGACTGCAAATCCCGCGGCTTTCGAGGCAGTGGACAAAAAACCGGCCACGGGAGTCGGGGAACCTTCATATACGTCGGGCGCCCAGAAGTGCAAAGGCACAATCGAAACTTTGAAGCCGATACCTACAAGGATGAGGGCCAAAACACTGAAAGTGGTAACAAGTTCCAAATTGCCAGCCTTGAGCATGTCAGCCAGTTGATAGAGATCGGTCGTCCCTGTAAAGCCGAAGACCAGGCTGAACCCATACAGCATGACCGTGGACGTCAACGCGCCGAAAAGCAGGTATTTGAATCCAGCCTCGGTTGATTTATCGTCAGCCAGCATGAAGCCCGCGAGGATGTAGAGCGGGATGGACGTGGTCTCAATCGCCAGGTAGAGCATGACCAAATCCGCAGCAGAAGCCATCAGGTTCATGCCGAGAAGCGAGGCAAGCAGCAGAAGATAGGCTTCCCCGCGATGACCCACTTTTTCGTTATCCATCAAGAGAAGGGCAGTCGCCGCGCCCGCGAACATGAAGAGCATCTTGAAGAAGAATCCCAGCCAGTCGAAGCGCACCATCCCACCCAGCGTGGAGATCGGCTCACCGGGCCTGGCAAAGAGCAGGCTGATCACCATCGCAGCCAGCAGACCGACAGCAGTCAGCCAGCCCACGTTACGACGCTGTTCCTCCTTCCAAAATGGTTCCACTACGAGCACGAGCAGGCCAATCGTGAGAATGAGGATTTCAGGGAGGATGGACGCAAACATCGTTGATGTAAACATTATGCACCTCCCAGCAGGCGAAGTATATTTTCCACGCCAGTTTGCACCATCGGAACCATGAAGCCGGGGAACAGTCCAATGAGGATCATGAAAAGGCACAGGGTCGTGATCGCGACCTTGTCCAGCATCGTGACATCAGTCAGATGACCCTCGAATTTCTCAGGCATGTTACCGAAGAATACCTGTCCGATATTGCGCATGATATACCCCGCGGTGATGATGATAGAGATAATGGCGATGACAGCCACCAACCATTGCCTGCCCCAAACACCCATGAAGATGGGGAATTCAGCGATAAAGCCAGAGAAGCCGGGCATACCCATGGATACAAGGCCGCCGATGATGAAACCGATCGCGGCAAATGGCATCACTTTGTTCATACCACCCAGCTCGGGGATCTCACGCGTATGAGCGCGGTCATAGATCATACCAACGACCGCAAAGAAAAGCGCCGTCATCACACCATGCGAAAACATTTGTACCCCGGCGCCCAGGAGGCCCTGGCGATTGAGCGTGGAAAACCCCAGCATCACAAGCCCCATGTGCGAAACAGAGGAAAAGCCGACCATGTATTTGAAATCTGTTTGCACAAAGGCAATGTATGCTCCATACACCACCGCGATGGCAGCGAAAGTCATGATGAGCCACGACCAGCTCTGCGCGCCCTGCGGCAGGAGCATGATCCCCACCCGCAGCGCGGCGAACGCGCCGAGTTTCATCAACACCCCTGCGTGGAACATCGAAACGGCTGTGGGTGCGGCAACGTGCCCGTCAGGTGACCAGTTATGGAAGGGCCAGATGCCACCCAGCACGGCGAAGCCAAGGAAGACGGGCAGGAACCAGATGTTCTGGAAAATCTGCGAGAAGCCGGCCTTTTCCATTTCAAGCATGTCAAAGGTAAGCACGCCCGTATTTTGGTATTGAACCCAGTACATAACCAGCACACCGACCAGGGAAACCACTGAGCCAAGGAACAGGTACAGGGTCAGCTTCATCGCGGCGTACTCGCGGGTCACGATCCAGCCCCAGATGGCGATGAGCAGGTACATCGGGAAGACTGCGATCTCATAGAAGAAGAACAGCATGAACAAATCCAGTGAGACGAACACACCGAACACACCGCTCGCCAGGATGAACAGAAAGGCAAAGAACTCACGCGGCCGGTCCTGAATGCCAGCCATTACATGCTTATTATCATCACCCCAGGAGATCAGCACGCCGGTAAACATCACCACACCGGTCAGCAACACGAGTGGCGTGCTCATGCCATCCACGCCGAAGTGCAGGCTGATGCCGAGTGCGGGAAGCCAGTTGTATTTCTCAATGAATTGGTAACCAGCCGCGGCCTGGTCGTAGTTAAAGTACACCCCGAAAGACAGGATCAGGGCAAAGCTCGCGGCCGCGAGTGCAACCGCGCGGGCCTCATTCTTGCGCTGGGCGGGCAGCAGCAATATCAGCAGTGCCGCGGCAATCGGTGTAAACGTGATGACACTGAGAACAGGAAAATCCATCATCCACCTCTTAGAAAAGCATGCCCACGGCTTTGTTGATCACATTCAGAATCCACCCGGGCCACAGGCCGATCCACAGGATCAGCACCATCAGTGGTGCCATGACAAGGATCTCGCGCGTGTTGATCTCGGTCAGCTTGTGTTCGCCGTGCGCCCAGTGTTCATTCAATGGGCCATGCAAAACTTTCTTGATTCCTTTCAGGATGTAAGCGCCCGTGAAGAGCAGGCCGAGCATTGAGATAGCCGTGTAAGCAGTAAGGATTGGCCATGACCCCCGAACCACCAAAAACTCGGAGATAAAGCCATTAAGCCCGGGCAGGCCAAGCGACGCCATGCTGGTAAAGATCAGGATACCACCGTAAACGGGGACGAGTGGGAATAACCCGCCGAACTCGTCGAGGTTACGCGTATGGGTTCGTTCATAGATCACGCCTACCAGGAAGAACATGCCTGCCGCTGATAAACCGTGATTGAACATCTGGAGGATGGCTCCATTCAATGCAATATTTGCATCGATCGTTCCGGATGCCAAGCCTGCCGCCGCTATACCGAGCACTACAAAGCCCATATGGTTTACGGACGAGTACGCGACGAGCCTCTTGAAGTCAGTCTGACCGTAGGAGCCGAACGCGCCAAAGACGATTGCAGCGGTCGCAAGGAGTGCCAGCGCGCCCGCGAAGATTTTCGCTTCAAAAGGATATAGCGGAAGGATGAGTCGCAGGAAGCCATACGCGCCCAGTTTGAGCAGAACACCGGCCAGGATCATCGAGCCAGCCGTCGGCGCTTCGGTGTGCGCATCGGGAAGCCATGTATGGAACGGCCAGACAGGGACTTTGATCGCAAACGCAATGGCAAACGCCCAGAAGGCAATGGTCTTGACGGTTTGGACAGGCATACCCAGGAGCAAGGAACCCGGCTCGAGAGAGTTCCAACGTTGATATAACGTGAGCAGGTCATAGGTCCCGAAAAGAACGCCAAGCATCTGAACTGCAAGCAGGAGTCCGAGCGATCCACCG
>DATDRD010000207.1:0-2709 GCA_035291925.1 Anaerolineales bacterium | reverse complement strand
CAGCATTTTGAAACAGCCAAATCGTGTGATTGGGCCTGCCGAGCCGCTGATTTCAAGTGGAGTGATCGATTCGTTCAGCCTGATGGATCTTGCACTGTTTGTCGAAGATACGTTTGGTGTTCGCATCGAGGATACTGAACTGAATGCGGAGACATTTGACAATCTCACTCAACTGGCATCCTTGATCGAATCCCGCAAGTGATGACAAATTTTGCTGAACGACTCAAAGCGCTTCATGTCCGGACCGCGGAGCGGGTCGCCGTTTATCTGCAGTTCTCCGGCCGTGATGACCTGCCGCTAACCTATGACCAGCTTCTGCGCGGCGCAAATGCTTGCGCTCAGACTCTTAAGCGCCAGGGCATACAGCCTGGTGAAGTTGTCGTGCTCATCCTGCAGCACGGTGAGGATCTGATCTACTCTTTTTGGGGAGCAGTTCTCCAGGGCGCGATCCCGTCCATAATGCCGTTCCTTACCGAGAAGCTTTCCCCCGAACGTTACCGCGCAGAACTATCCGCACTGATCTCGGTGACCAGGCCCGCCGCGATTGTGACATATCCCGAATTTGAAACTGAAGTTCGCGCAGCTCTCCGGCATGGCGACTCAGTTCGTTCGGTCATTGTGGCTCAACGCGTCGAGCCACAAACAGGCATCGATTTTGATGCGCTTGCAGGCTTTACTCGCAAACCTGAGGATATTGTTTTACTGCAACATTCTTCTGGCACAACAGGTCTGCAAAAAGGAGTTGCCTTATCCCATCAATCGGTGTTCAACCAATTAGACGCTTATGGCCGGTCATTGGCTCTCGATGAAGGGGACGTGGTTGTTTCGTGGCTCCCGCTTTATCACGATATGGGCCTGATTGCCGGTTTCCTCATGCCCATCCTTTCAGGTGTTCCGCTTGTATTGATGTCCCCATTCGATTGGGTGCGCGCTCCATACAGGTTGATGCAATCTGTTTCAAAATATCGTGGCACACTCACGTGGCTTCCTAATTTTGCTTACAACTTCTGCGCCCAGAAAATCCGTGATCGGCATATCGAGGGCGTAGACCTGTCGTCGTGGCGCGCGGCAATTAATTGTTCCGAACCGGTGCGCTGGGAAAGTCATCAAGTGTTTTATGAACGTTTCAAGGATTATGGGCTTAGGCTGGAGGCTCTCCAAACTTCATATGCAATGGCGGAAAATGTTTTCGGTGTAACGCAAAGCCAGTTGGGCAGCGTACCAGTTGTCGATGAGATCGACCGTGAGGCGTTCATGTCGGAACGTGTTGCGAAGAGTCCGTCCGAGGCTGGTCGTCCGTCCATAAAGATGATGTCTTCAGGGAGTCCGCTTGAAAATGTGAAGGTGAAAGTGATTGGTGAAGATGGGAGGGAACTATCCGAGCGCGTGATCGGTGAGATCGCCATTCAGAGTGATTGCATGTTGACGGGTTATTACAACCGGCCCGACCTTACCGGCAAAGCTTTTTACGATGGCTGGTATCTGACGGGGGATTATGGATATTTCTGCAACGGTGAAGTGTTTGTTTCAGGTCGCAAAAAGGATATGATTATCGTGGGCGGCAAAAATGTATATCCACAGGACCTGGAAGCGCTGACGTATGAAGTGGCCGGTGTGCATTCGGGGCGGTCGGTGGCGTTCGGTCTATTTGATGAGATGCAGGGAACGGAAGATGTTGTCATTATCGCAGAAGTGGATTCTGAAGACCCGAATGAGCATCAACGAATTGCAGATACCATTCGCCAACACGTGACCAGGAATTCTGCGATTGTATTAAGGTATGTAAAAGTCGTGGGCCCGAAATGGATCTTGAAAACGTCAAGTGGAAAAACGGCCCGCTCGGCAAATAGAGAGAAGTTCCTGATGGAATTATCAAAAGACGGGAACGAATAAAAAAATCAGGTCCGGGCCCGATTTTTTTTATTCGTCGGATTCATCCACCGGTAGGTAATCGCTTCTCGAGTGTGCGGCTGAGAATGTCTTCCTGTTCCTGCGACGTGTTGGGTCTCACCCGCTTCATCTTGAAGGATTTATCTGTATTGGCTTTGTTGAGCGCTTCCTGCCACGCTATTTGCATTGCGGTCAATTCGGGCTCTTTGGGCTCTTCCTGCGTGTTAGCTTCCGCGGCTTCCTTTTTAGGAGTGCGTTTGCCACGGCCCTTTTTCTCTTCTTTCTTGGCTGGTTTGAGCTCTTCAATTTCCGGTTCAAGAGCCTTAATGCTCAACCGAATTTGCTTTTTTTTGCGATTCACGTCCAGCACTTTTGCCGCAACTTCATCGCCTTCCTTCACAACCTCACTGGGAGTCTTTACATAGCCGTGTGCCAGTTCACTGACATGAACCATGCCGGGACGTTCGGCACCAATGTCAACAAAGGCTCCATAGGCTTCAAGGCGAACGATCTTGCCTTTGACGACCATATCAGGTTCGATCTCTTTCCATTCAAGGGCAAGCGGCTGGATCATGGTGAGTTCAATGCGATCTTTCTTGATCCGACGGACCCACACCTCCACTGTTTGTCCTTCCCTGACAACGTCTTCCACTTTGTTGACGGTATCTTTGCTCAGCTGCGAAATGTGGATGACGCCGGGTATATTCTGCCCTACATCAACGAGCGCGCCAGCAAGGGTTGTCTTTAATACTTTTCCACTTAATTTTGTTTTGGGTTCAAGCGCCATTACAGGCGCGATATCTGGTGTCGCCATAATTT
>DATDRD010000206.1:0-2910 GCA_035291925.1 Anaerolineales bacterium | reverse complement strand
CAGCGGCGAGCAGATGAGCGCGCCCACTTCAATCAACCTGCCGTGGGGTGCAGCATTTGGTCAGACAGTGGACATCTCGGTCAATATGGTTGCTCCTGCGTCAGCAGGGAAATATCGCGGCTTTTGGATTCTTAGCAATGCCAACGGGCAATTCTTCAGGCATTCAGCCAGAAGTTATACCCTCCTTCATACGGCGCATCGCCCGCGACATTGATTTCCACCCAGATCGGTTTCGATGCATCCGCGCCAATGCCGAAGAACTGTCCGCTGGCGTTGGCGAGAATCCAAAAGCCTCGATATTTCCCTGCTGACGCAGGAGCAACCATATTGACCGAGATATCAACCGTCTGTCCGAATGCGACATTCCAGGGGAGGTTGATTGAAGTGGGCGCGCTCATTTGTTCACCGCTGTAATAGACCAGCTTGTATGAAGTTGTCCAAATGCACGAGCCTGTGTTTTTCAACCGCCATGTCTTTGTAAATGCCGCGCCCGGTGCGAAGACAGTTCCATCCGGCACGGTAACATCGGCCACAAACGCAGCCTTGTCACACCCCGAGGGCTGGATGGTGGGCGGTGGTTGACCTAAAGGCGTGGCAGTTGCCGGCAATGGTGGGAGCGGGGTAAGGGTGGGAGGAGGCGCAGGCGGTTGAGCCGTCCCGGTGCGCACGATGCGCGGCGATCCCCAGATGGCGCGGTCACCGCTGGCAAATCCAGTGGAGAGCAACATGAAAACGAATCTGACCTTTTGTCCCGCCAGCGGACTCAAGTCAAGGTTCGCGCGGTAGAAGCGTTTGTCGTGCGCTTCCTTCCATGACCATAAAGTCTTTTGGGCTCCGTTTGGTAACAGGTAATCGATGCGGAACGTGACATAACAACCCGTCGCGCCGAACTCACAATTGACCAGCGTCTGTAATTTATCGCCTGATTGAATTTGGAATTCGGGATACGTGGCCTGAATGTAGCCATTGTATTTGTTTTGCGGAACGGTCAGCAAGCCTGGCGATGAATCAAAAGAGTCATCTTCGAGATGTGGGTTATTCACCTGATCGGAATAACCACGGCTGTCCCCGCTGGTGCCGGGGAAGGGCAATGCGCCCGCGCCGCTTTTCCATCGTGCATAAGGCGCGTTGGCGACGAAATCATAGATCACCGCGTTGACCTCAACGACATTGATGTCCACCCAGAACGGGTCGCCTGCTGAATTGCCAATGCCGAATTGAACAGCTGAAGCATTGCTGATTTTAAATAAGCCTTTGTAGTGTCCGTTTGTGGTTGGCGAGGTTAAATTAACTGAAACATCCACCATCTGTCCGGGCGACACTTCAACGGGTAACTTTACCGAAAGCGGCGCGCCGAGGAGATCACCGCCGACCCACACAAGGTTGTACGATGTAGTCCATGTGCAAGTGCCGATGTTCATCAAGCGCCAGGTCTTGGTAAAAGCCGCACCCGGCGCGAACGATGCTCCATCGGGAGCAGTCAAATCCGATACGAATTGTGCGTGATCACAATTGGTCGCCGCCAGCGCGCCTGGAACCGCCTGTGATATCAACATCCCCGCCAGCAAAATCATGCTGGGGAATTTTTGCCTGAACATGGAACCTCCTTGAGATTCGCCCCTCCAGTATGCGTGCTGCTCATCAATGTTAGCGAATCTGTGTAAACACCATGCTCATCATCGCGCAATGTGCCGACCCATACATTAAAATTTCGGTCACCGACCCTGACAATTTCAATACAAAATTTGTTGCGATTTGCTGTAGAATCATTGCATACTTATTCTGAATTCTTATGGGAGTGCTTATATGAATCTTGATGATCTCGGTCGTTTCAAAGAACTCGATACCCTCAACATGCTCGGCGAAATTGACAACCTTCCCGACCAACTTGGCTATGCTTATCAACTTGGTCTAAAAAATGATCTGCCAGACTGGAAGGATCCCAGGCAAGTGGTGATCGCGGGCATGGGCGGATCCGCCATCGGTGCAGATCTGCTCGCCTCATACGGCGCTTCCCTCTCCCCGATCCCTGTTTCCGTTCATCGTGATTATTCGTTACCCCTCTTTGCGCGCGGCGCGGAAACGCTTGTCATTTGTTCATCGCATTCCGGCAACACCGAAGAGACTCTGGATGCCCTCGAAGCCGCGCGCAAAGCTGAGTGCCGCATCATTGTAGTGAGCACGGGCGGCGAACTTGCCAAACGCGCGAGAGAAAATAATATCCCTGTATGGACATTCGATCACGCCGGCCAGCCGCGCGCCGCAGTGGGATTCTCCTTCGGTCTGCTCCTGGCAATGTTCCAACGGTTAGGTTTCATTCCCGATCAAAAAGATGCGATGGACGACGCACTGGCTTCCATGAAGAGATCACAACAGCATTTGCGGGCTGATATACCTGCTGTAAAAAACCCTGCCAAACGTTGTGCCGGTCAGTTGATGGGGCGTTGGGTCACGATCATGGGTTCAGGTCTGCTCACCACGGTTGCGCGCCGCTGGAAGACACAGATTAATGAAATCGCCAAAGCAGGCGCGAACTTTGAATTCCTCCCCGAAGCCGATCACAACACACTGGCTGGGACGATGAATCCCGAAGAGGTGCTCAACCCTCACACGATGACCCTCTTCCTGCGCGCGCCATCCGATCATCCGCGCAACCGCCTGCGCTCAGACCTGACCCGCAAGGCATTCATGCTCGAAGGCATGAACACGGATTACGTCGACGCGCGCGGGGAGACTCCCCTCGCGCACATGTGGACCTTGATCCTGTTTGGCGATTACATGGCTTATTATCTTGCAATGGGCTACGGCGTCGACCCCACGCCGGTCCAGGCGCTGGTTGATTTCAAGCAGGCGATGGCGGAGGCAAAATAATAGATTTGGAGTGTAGGAACTCTTGTCCCCATCCCGATA
>DATDRD010000205.1:0-4713 GCA_035291925.1 Anaerolineales bacterium | reverse complement strand
AAGTAATCAAGACCGCGATGCCAGCGCAGACGATCAAAGACCCGCTGAATAACCTTGTGCAGTTTTCCTAATGTTTATAAAAATCAGCAGGAAATTCAGGTGGCTGCAACCAGCTCAATAATCCATGCGTATGGGCAGGCTGTGTGGCTGGCTTTTCAAACCAGACCAGTAAAAGGCTGATTCCCAATCCGCCCGTGCCGATCCACTGTATGGTCGTCAGGCTTTCGCCCAGTAGCAGGAAACTACACGGGATCGCTACAAGCAGCTCTCCCAACCCAAGCAGCGCAGTTTGCATTCCGCCGATATGTTTTACTCCCAGGAAGAGCATCAGACGGGAGGCGAAGGTCACTGCGGTGAGTCCCAGAACCGGTGCCCAGGAGACATCTGCCGGCGGCCAGCTTCGATCAAAAATAAAATAGACCGGCACGACAATCGCGCTCATGGCAAGCAATGTATACAGTGTAACGGTGGGCGCCGGGACATCATATAGAACCCGCTGATTAATGGGGAGGTGCAGTGCATAGAGCAAAGCTGAAATCAGCATGAATGCCACACCCCAAAAGTCAATTTGTCCAGAGGGCGCCCGGGTAAGGAGAAAAGCTGAGAGCACCGCAATGATGATCCTGACGATGGTCAGCCTGGACAGGGATTGTTTATCAAGTTGAAGCCAGAATGCAACAAAGAAAGGATAAAGCGCATATAGCATCTGTGCGATGCTTGCATTTAATTTGCTGAGGCCAATATAGTAGAAGATGGAGCCGACGCCATTCGTGGCGCCCGCCAGTAGACATCCGAGTAGCCCAATGGGATAGATGTAAAGGAATCGCCTCTTAAATAGCACGATGATCAACACCAGCAGTAACGCCGCCATGCTTGTCCGCAAAGCGACGACAGCATACGGGGAGAATTTATCCACTCCCATGGCGGCTTTCCCAAATACAGGTGTTAGCCCCAAGAAGAATGCTGAGATGAGGGCAGCATTGATCCCAGTATTGCGGCCTTTATGCATCTTTATGATTACCCGATCATCTTTGATTGCAGCCAGGGCAGTGCCATCATTTTTAGCAGTGATGAGTCACCGTCCATGTCGCGCTTTTGTCTCTAACGAATGAGTGAACGAACCTCTTCAAGAAATTCATCGTTCAGGAAATCGCCTTTCTGCATGAGCGATTGAATCTGCCCCTGTAAGCGGGCCTTTTCGTCCACGGTCAGTTCTTTTGCCGTCGCGACGATTACGGGGATATTCGCGGTTTCAGGCTTACTTCGCAATATATCCAGCACAGCGAATCCATCGACCTCCGGCATCATCAGATCAAGAATGACGAGATCTGGACGTTCTTTATTGACAAGTTCGATTGCCTCGAGTCCGTTTGTTGCTTCGAAGATCTCAAAATCACCCTGTGACTGGAGAATGCGCCGGATGAGACGGCGCGCTTCGGGGCTGTCGTCAACCACCGCAACACGCGGGAAGCGGTTGGGGGTCACATTGTTGAGTGCAGAGAGCAGGCCCTCCTGAGGTGTTGGCGCCGGCTCCCCCTTTGTTTCCAAATCGACATCGCGCGTCCAGCCTTCGCCGAACAGGAATTGCTCCGCGGGCATCGTGTGTCCTGTACAGTTCACGACAACGGTATCGGTTGGTTTGATGATTCCTGCACGCACCAGTTTGAATAGACCGGCAAATGCAACTCCCGCCGCGGGTTCGGCTGAGATGCCCTCCATTTTTGCCAGCGCGTGCATCGCGCGGAATGCCTCTTCGTCACTCACGCTTTCAAATACGCCGCTGGTTTCGTTCACCTGCTTGCGCAACATGGTGTATGTTCGTCCCGGGTCGCCTGTTGCAAGCGTTTCAATGCGAGTCTGTGGTGCCAGGACTGGTTCAGCTTTTTCCAGGCCCTTCTTCCAACTCAATACCATCGGGGCGCAGCCGTCAGCCTGTATGGGTGCGAGGGCAGGGATGCGCTCGATCATGCCCAGTTGCTTCAATTCGCGGAAACCCTTGTATACGCCAAGCGGACCCAGGCCACCACTGACGGCCTGAACGTACCAATCGGGAGTGCGCCATTTCGGCGAATCCTCAGTCGAGCCCGGAGGCGGACCCTGCTGAATCGTGAGCTGCTCTGCGATCTCATAGGCGAGTGTTTTCATTGCTTCGACCGCTGTAACCGTGCGCGCGCCCATATCCTGATATAGCCCGCGCTGGCGCGCGAACTCCGCCGCCACCTGTTTTGCCTGATCGTAGGATCCGGTGATCTTGACCACCTGGCTCCCATACAACGCGATCTCACGCATCTTGACTCCGGGAACGAGGCTGGTGACGAAAGCCCAGAGCTTGATCCCCGCCCGGGCTGCATATGCAGAGAGGGAGATGGCGACATTGCCCGTGGACGCGGCGACCATTTCTGTCACACCTCCCTCTTTGAGCGCGGCGATGGTAACGGCCGCCTGCCGATCTTTGAATGAAGACGTTGGTCCCTGTCGTTCATCCTTGATGAAGAGATTTGGCAGACCCAGCATCATTCCCAGGTTGGCGGCCTGAATAAGAGGCGTGCCACCTTCACCAAGTGTCAATATGGGGTTGGGATTACGAATGGGAAGAAGTTCGCGGTAGCGCCATAAATCAAATGCACGATCTTTGATTTCTGACGGAAAGGTCCTTGCCACTTCCGCCATGTCGTATTCCGCTTCACGCCACTGGCTATTGCATTGCGGACAATGCATGGATTTTGGCATGAACGGAGCGGCGTGTCCGCAGTCCAAACATCTAATTACAAATGACATATCAAGATATTCCTCTTGCGTTTTGTTATGAAAGGAACCGGGTTATGAGCCGATCCGTTTCAATGCATATTCGATGCTTTCAATCAATTCCCCCTGGTTGAGTGAGGCCTTGGTGATGAGGCGCTGTCCGAAGTCGCTTAATTGCTGTTGCTGTTCATTGGTCAAACCCCCGCCGCTCACTACGAGCACAGGAATATCGCGGAGTGTGGGGTTCTCACGCAGTTTTTCCAGGATCGTGAAGCCATCCATCTCCGGCATGAATATATCCAGGATGATTGCGTGAGGCGCTTTTGCGTTGATTGCTTCCCAGCCCTTCCGTCCGCCCTCGGCAAGAATTGGCTTGTATTGACCGTGTTCATTGAGCATCCTTTCGATCAGACGCAGATCGTTGGGATCGTCATCGATCACCAACACATCATGGATCGTTCCGTTCTTATTTAACCGGTCGAGGGCATGCACCAGGTCTTCCTGCAGAATTGGCTTGACAAGATAATCGGCCGCGCCAAGGCTAAAACCTTTATCTTCCTGTTCCATGATGGAACAAATCACGACAGGGTAATCTCGTGTAACGGGATCCGATTTGAGATGCGTAAGAACCGTCCATCCATCCCTACTGGGCATCATGATATCAAGCGTGATGGCATAGGGTTTGAGCTCCAAAATGCGCTCTCTGGCTTTTGAGGGATCCGTAAGCGGCACGACATGATATCCCTGCGGATTCAGATAGCGCTCATACAGGCTAATTACCTGAGGGTCATCGTCAATCGAAAGTATCACTTTCTTGCCCTTGGGAATTTCCTCAACAGGCTGGTGGAAAATTGGAACGGTGAAATAGAATGTGGAACCCTTGCCCGCCTCGCTAAGCACACCGATGCGTCCGCCGTGCAACTGCACCAGGTTGGCGCAGATGGAGAGACCGAGGCCCGAACCTCCGCTCTTTCGCGTGGCAGAACCGTCTACTTGTGAGAAGGCCTGGAACAATTTCTTTTGATCCTCCATTGAAATGCCGGGGCCAGTATCGATCACGTTGATCAGGGCTTCCATTTTGCCTGTCGGGCCGCTCTGGACGCGAGCTTCAACTGTGATCGAACCTTCGTCTGTAAATTTGGAAGCATTTGAGATCAGGTTCAACAGGATCTGGCGAACGCGCATCGTATCGCCGCGCACGGTGGGCATATCGGCGGGGATGCGCTGCAGTAATTGGATCCGTTTTTCTTTTACCAAACCCTTTGCAGTCGACATGACGCTGGTGACCATTTCGGAAAGATGCACTTCTTCGAAGTTCAGTTCCATCTTGCCGGCTTCGATACGGGCCAGATCCAGGACATCATTAATCAGCCCCAGCAGGTGTTGGCCGGCGTTGTAGATGGCTGTCAGATCCTGTTGCTGCATGTCAGTCACAGAACCATCAATGCCTTTGAGGATGACACGTGAGAAACCAATGATGGAGTTGAGCGGAGTGCGCAACTCATGGCTCATGTTTGCGAGGAACTGGCTCTTCATCTGGTCAACTTCACGCAGTTCCCTGAGGGCTTGCTGCGAAAGTTCGTAGGAACGGGCGTTGTCGATTGCAACGGCCACCTGGTCTGCGAGGGACTGCAACACCGAAATATCATCTGGCGTGAACGCGTGCGCTTGCAGGGATTGAATGTCGATCACGCCCACAATCCGTGAGCCGATCCGCAATGGCACAGCCGCTTCAGATTGTGTGTCAAGCAGGAGTGGGTTGGGTTGGTAAAGCGGCTCTCTGCTTACATCATCAACAATTTTGGATTCTCCCGTCTCGGCGACCTTGCCGACAATGGTTTGTGATCCAACGGCCGCCATATATTTCTGCGTTTTCATCTTTTCGCCTGCGGCACCTGTGGCTTCACGCATGACGACATTGAAGCCCGTCTCTTCGATGGTATAAATTGCTGCAAAGTAAAATCCGAA
>DATDRD010000204.1:0-3445 GCA_035291925.1 Anaerolineales bacterium | reverse complement strand
CAGACCCGGCTGGGTGGAACATGATCCGCTTGAGATCTGGGCGCGGACCCAGGAAGTGATCCAAGTCGCTTTGGATAACGGGAATATTTCAGCAAAAGAGATTTCTGCGCTCGGGATCACGAATCAACGCGAGACGACGGTCGTGTGGGAAAAGAGCTCCGGCAAGCCAATCTACAACGCGATTGTGTGGCAGGATACGCGTACGGATGTCATGATCAGCGAATTAGCTAAAGACGCTTCGACTTCGCTCAGCGCGACCGGGCAGGACCGTTTTAGAGAGAAAACAGGACTGCCTCTCGCGACCTATTTCTCGGGTCCGAAGCTCAAATGGATTCTCGACAATGTGGATGGTGCACGCAGCGAAGCTGAAAACGGAGGGTTGTTATTTGGAAACATCGATACATGGATCATCTGGAACCTAACCGGCCAGCATATAACGGATGTAACAAACGCTTCCCGCACGATGTTGATGAATCTCAATACGCTGGATTGGGATGATGAAGTCTTGAACGTGCTGGGTATTCCTCGCGCGATGTTGCCCGAGATCAAATCTTCTGCCGAAATATATGGATTCGTAGGGGCAGGGTCGCGGAGCATCCCTGCCCAAGGGTTGCACCTACAAGGAATTCCCGTCTCCGGCGACCTTGGCGACCAGCATGCGGCGTTATTCGGGCAGACCTGCTTCGATCCCGGCGAAGCGAAGAACACCTACGGCACGGGCTGTTTCATGTTGTTGAATACGGGAGAGAAACCTGTCCCATCGAAATCCGGTTTGCTCACGACACTTGGATACAAGATCGGCGACCAAAAAGCTGTCTATGCCCTGGAGGGCTCGATTGCCATCACCGGCGCGCTGGTTCAGTGGCTGAGAGATAATCTGGGGCTGATCGGATCGTCGGCAGAGGTGGAAGCGTTGGCGAAGTCGGTTGAAGATAACGGTGGCATTTACTTCGTCCCGGCGTTTTCGGGATTATTCGCGCCCTATTGGAAATCCGATGCACGCGGTGCGATCGTTGGCATGACGCGTTATATCAACAGGGGACATATCGCGCGCGCCGCGCTCGAGGCGACCGCGTATCAAACGCGCGAAGTGCTGGATGCCATGGAGGCGGATTCAGGCGTGAAGTTGACCGCCCTCAAAGTGGATGGCGGAATGGTGTTCAATGAAATGCTGATGCAATTCCAGTCGGATATTTTGGATGTGCCCGTCATCCGACCAAAAGTCGCCGAAACGACTGCGCTCGGCGCGGCATATGCAGCCGGGCTTGCAATCGGGTTTTGGAAGGATTACGACGAGTTGCGCCTCAACTGGGGCAAGGAAAAGGAATGGCAGCCAAAGATGGACGCGAACACACGAAAGAAGTTATACTCGGGTTGGAAGAAGGCCGTCACGCGTACGTTTGATTGGGTTGAATGACGAATTCCAAAAATTATGAATCGCAGCGAAGTTCTTTCGGCTCTCAAGAAGGACCCTGAAGTCTCTGTGTTGATCGTCGGCGGAGGCATCAATGGTATCGGTGTATTCCGTGATCTCGCTCTGAACGGGGTGGATGTTCTACTGGTTGAGCGCGGGGATTTTTGTTCAGGTGCAAGCAGCGCTTCCTCGCACATGGCGCATGGCGGCATTCGTTATCTCGAGAATGGAGAGTTCCGTCTCGTGCGTGAAGCTGTACGGGAACGCAATCGTTTATTACTGAACGCACCCCATCTGGTAAAACCGCTTCCAACCACAATTCCCATTTTCAAACGATTCTCCGGTCTGCTCAATGCGCCGCTTAAGTTCTTTGGAATGTTGGATAAACCTTCGGAGCGCGGTGCACTGGTCATCAAACTTGGCTTGCTGATGTATGACGCATATACGGGTGCGCAAAGCGCGCAACGCACTGTTCCAAGACACCAAATCCTCTCACGTAAAAAATCACTCGCAAAGTGGAAGCAACTTAACCCTGATATTATCAATACAGCCGTATATTATGACGGCGCGATCCTGCAACCTGAACGCCTGGCAGTTGAGTTGATCCTCGACGCTGAATCCGAAGGCCCCAATGCGCGTGCGCTCAACTATGTGAGCATGATCGGTGGAAGCGAAGACACCATCATCCTGCGCGATGAACTCACTGATGGCACGTACGATGTACACCCAAGACTTGTCATCAACGCGGCAGGGCCATGGATCGATTTCACCAATCGCAAACTCGGTTTGTCCACCCGCTTCATCGGTGGCACGAAAGGCTCGCATATTGTTGTCAGGCATGCTGAGCTTCGCAAAGCCATCGGTGAAAATGAATTCTTCTTCGAAAATGAGGATGGGCGTATCGTACTGATCTTCCCGCTTTATGACCATGTGCTGATCGGCACTTCGGATATCCCTGTGGAGAATCCTGACGAAACACACTGTACGGATGAAGAGATCGATTATTTTTTAGACTTGACGCGTCGTATCTTTCCCAGCCTGGGCCTGACTCGGGAAAACATCGTTTTTCAATTCTCGGGCGTTCGTCCGCTGCCCCGATCCACGGCAAAGACTGTCTCGCAGATCTCGCGTGACCACAGCATTGAAGTGCTCAGCGGAGATTGGACGCATCTGCGCTTTCCGGTCTATTCGCTGGTTGGCGGAAAATGGACCTCCTTCCGCGCCTTTTCAGAGCAGGTGACAGATAAGGCGCTGGCTTATCTGGGCTTATCGCGTCAAAAGGACACGCGTTCCCTGCCCATCGGAGGCGGGCGCGGCTTCCCGCGCGATTCAGCAGATCTCAAACGTCAGATCGAAAGCCTTTCCGCATGGACGGGTGTGGCGCGCGAACGCTTGAAGGTCTTGTTCGAGCGCTATGGCACGCGTGCAGAGTCGATTGCCACGTTCATGAACGGAGGCACCGATTTTATTCTGCGGTCCATGCCAGACTACTCACGCCGTGAGATGATCTTCCTTGTCCAGCATGAAAAAATCATACATCTCGATGATTTTGTGTTGAGGCGCTCCATGCTGGCAATGCTTGGCCGTCTTACCCGCGAAATGGTGGATGAACTGGCCGATGTGTTTGGCAACGCGCTCGGCTGGAACGCGGGGCAGAAAGCGGCTGAGGTGGCGCGCACCCTGTCCATACTGGCGGACAGGCACGGTATCCGGCTGTGAAGCGGGTGGTAAAATTGCGTTCCGTATGAACCTGTCCATAGTCGTTCCCATTTATCGCGGCGAAGTATTCATCGAACCTCTGGTTCTTCGGATGAAGGATGCTCTACCAAAGTTTGCGAAAAAGTTTGAAGTCATATTTGTAAATGATGGCAGTCCCGACAATTCATGGGTGGTTATCGAAAAACTGGCGCGTCAATACGGCTGGGTAAGGGGCATTTGCCTCAGGCGCAATTATGGGCAGCATAACGCGACTCTCTGCGGTATTCGTGAGGCTCGTTATGAAGTCACGGTTACCATGGATCAGGATTTACA
>DATDRD010000203.1:0-5264 GCA_035291925.1 Anaerolineales bacterium | reverse complement strand
GAGAAATCAAAGACGCGTCGACATCTGACCGAGTTCTGGATGCTCGAACCCGAGATCGCCTTCTGCGATTTGGATGGCTTGATGGAAGTGGAAGAGGGGCTTATCAGCCACATTGTACAAACTGTCCTGCGCGATTGCGCGGCAGAACTCAAGTCACTGGGGCGCGATGTTTCCAAACTTGAGAACGTCCAGGCCCCATTCCCACGCGTTTCGTATGATGATGCCGCGCAGTTGTTGATCGATCTTTACGAAAAAGAGACTGACCCCGAAAAGAAGGATTTGCTCAAATTCGAGTGGGGCATGGACTTCGGCGCGCCCCACGAGACCGAGATCACCCAACGATACGACAAGCCGGTGTTCGTTTATGGCTATCCCTCTGCTGTGAAGGCCTTCTACATGGAACCGTGGCCTGATCGTCCTGAAGTATGCAAGTCCGTTGACTTGCTCGCGCCCGAAGGTTATGGTGAAATCTGCGGCGGTTCCGAGCGCATCTCAGATCACGATCTTTTGTTGAAACGTATTCACGAACAAGGCTTGCCCGAAGAAGCCTTCAAGTGGTATCTCGAATTGCGAAAGTTTGGATCTGTCCCCCATTCGGGATTCGGCATGGGCGTCGAACGCGTCACTGCGTGGTTGTGCGGAATCGAGCATATCCGCGAAGCGATTCCGTTTCCGAGGACGATCAAGAGAGTGTATCCGTGACCAAAAAGCCGTAACGAGGCTGAATATCTTTAGGGCCTTTTTTCGGAAACAACTAATCCACTTCCTCCCCCAAGCGTGTATTTCGCTAGAGGCGGTTGTCTATGTGGTGGATGAGGTTGAATCGTCCCGCGATACAGCTGTCTGATCCTCCTTCTTAGTTGAGGAAGAACTATCTGAAGAGGGGGTTCCCGGACGCCTCTTATTGACCCAATTAATGCCTGCATCCATTAGGGAGAAGAAAAGTTCGATGTTGTATCCAACCAAAAACGCGATGGCCAAGGGTGAGACCGATCCAATGAAGCTTGTTGTCTCGTTCGGCAGTAGAAATGAAAACCACCCGACCATGATTCCTGCCAGCGCACCCAGGGAAATGCGTAACAGGTGCTGGATTCCTGTTTCTTCTGAAAAAGTTACATTATCAATTTCCCTCGACAATGATCGCAGGACAGAGGTCCCCGCCCCCAGGATGCCATAAAGAAGCGGCAAAAGGTAGCTCTGTAAGATGACAAGAACAAACTGCGCGGCCAATTGAGCCTGACGAGAGGTTTCCCGATTGATATTGCCTCGTTGTTGGCGTTCCAGGGATGTTTTTTCCTCTTTCAATCGCTCTAAATCCTGGTTTAATTGACTGATAATCTGAGCAGGCAGCCCCGGCTGATTGACCCAGTTCGTCAAACCTTCCAGTTGTGATCTTAAATTCAGGATTTGATCTGCGTTGGCTTCCGGGTCTGTCTCCAACTTTTTCAATTGCTTTTGTAAATCGTCAATCTGCTTCCTGGCCTCTTCAATTTTCATTGAGCCATCCGGATCCGCATCCAATTCTTTTTCAGTCTCGTCAATCAGCCGGCTGATGCTGGCGATTTGCAAGCCAAATTGATCTATATCCGCTGAAGTTGTCCCTTCAAAGCTTTTTTCGATGAGCCATTTCCACGGATTGCTCCAAACCAGTAAAATCGCGCTATTTCTTTCTAGCTGGGATTTGAGCGATGCCAAATCCGTTTCGAGTCTGGCTTTTGTGGAAAGGTTTTCCAGGGTGTCACGTTCCCACTCAGGGCTGAAATAAAACGTGTACACCCCACTCGTTCTAAAGCCTTCCGAATCCATTTCGTTTTGCTTGAAACGTATCTCGATGGCGCTATATTCCGCCCGGTTTGCGCTGATTTCCTGACTCAATTCGGTCTCCCTTTGCAGTAAATCAGCCAATTGATTGGTTAATTGATTCCCAACCACCCAATAGATTTGAAGGATCAGCAGCAGGATTAAGACAGAAACTGTAAAAATGATATACCGCTTAACCGTTGGACGAGCCTTGTTTTCAGTCGCCTTGATACTTTCTGCAGTGACGGGCCTCACCAGTCCCCATATATGTTGATAGGCAAGCCAAAACTTCGCCTCGAATTCCGCATCCTCCTCCTGATTGTCATCAATGAGATGCTTGGCGGTGATCAGCGTTTTTATCGTATTGCCGTCAATGCTTGTCTCACATTTGCTCGCGGCATAAGCCACCAAATATTGTGCATTATCAACCGCCTCTTCAAACAGTTTTCTGGACATGGGTTTGGGTTTTGAATTTTCTGTTGGCTCTACCATCTAAAACTCCTTTACCGAAGATTCATTGCGGAATATCCATATTGTACAACTTCCGGCTGATTTGTGTAATAATTTGGCATGGGCGTGGAGCGCGTTACCGCATGGTTGTGCGGGATCGAACATATACGCGAAGCAATCCCGTTCCCAAGGACGATCAAGAGGGTGTATCCCTAAAAGTAGACAGGTAAGCAAGTACAGAAGTAAAAAGTCTCCCAGACTACAGGGGTCTTGGAGACTTTTCATTTACATGAATACGCTTTACATGTTTACATATTTATCACGGAATCACCAGCACCTGTCCCACACTGATGTTATTGATATTCGTGATATTGTTCGCCGCCGCAATCGCCGCCACGGTCGTCCCGTACCTGATGGCAATCACGGTCAAATTTTCTCCAGGCTTTACTGTGTGAGTCCTGGGTTGCGTGGATATGGGACCGCTTCCGCCGCCGGAACTGCCCCCACCTTCGTTCGGGATCGCCACTGCAACAGGAATCGTTAATTGTTCGTCTGTTTTGAGCAGTTGGGGATTTGCACTGACGAGTTCGCGCACGGTCAGTCCATACTTATTGGCGATCGATTCAATCGTATCACCTGCCGCAACCGTATGCTTTTTAACTGACGTTTGCGGCTCTGTCACGATCTCTGCCCCCGCAAATTTGTATAAATCCTCCAGCGAACCATTGAAGAGATTCAGGTCCACCTTGGCATTGATGCCATTGACCTGTCCCTTCTCGCTATATTGCCAAAACGTCCACTTGAACCAGCCGCGCGGCAGGGTAGGCTGCATCCCGGGAACATATTGGTTGGGATATTGCGCGAGCCAGAGCGGATAATCCTTTGCCCATGCCGGAGGTCCGCCGCCCGCTTCAGAGAAGTAATCCTGCAGGAAGTATTGGCCGGAATAAATGATCGGCTTTTTGTCGAAAGCCGCTTCAACCAGATCAATCCAGATCCTGGCGCGAGCGATGATCCTTTCCTTGGTCTGACCATCCTGAGTCTCAAGATCAAGAACCGGAGGAAGCTCCCCGTGATCGTTCATGGACTTGACGTAATCCATGAAACGTGTCGCCTGCTTTTTAGGATCGATATTGGCGCGGAAAAAGTGATAAGCCCCTCGCAGGAGACCAGCCGATTTCGCGCCCAGCCAGTTGTCGTCGAAGGTTGGATCCGAATAAGAATCCCCTTCGGTAGCCTTCACAAAAACAAAACGTTGTCCAGTTGCGCGGACCTTGGGCCAATGAATCCCTGCGTTCCAATAGGAAACATCAATGCCTGGAACAGTTGCCATAGAGCTCTCCTTGTGCCGCGTAAGGTTAGCATAAAACGCGAGCAAAAGCAATTGGAAGTATTTCCAAGCTTATCACCTTTCACCATATTCTAATATAGACCGGTACTTAAGTATTAATTTTTCTCTACCATTGCACCAACCTTTATGGTATAAGAATCATGTCCCTGCTGTGTTCGTGATGTTGCGCCTACCGTTTTGAGCCAACACTTAATCTTAGGGTCTCTAACTCCAAAAGAAATAACGCGATAGGCCTGAGCCAAGGCGGCGTTTCTGGGTCGGGACCCACCTGTGAAAGCAGGTTCAAAACTTTGCAGCACACGGCATTGGCGGGGAATGAAATATACAGACCCTAAAGTTAAACCTTTAGGGTCTTTCATTTGGCTTATCCAAAATCCAGCTAAAATACAACCACCTTTTTGCACTTGACGAAGCACAGCCCTGCGTGTACAATCGCCGCCATTGTAGCAAGACTTAACAATTGAATAACGGAGATTAAGCGGCTGGGTCCCAGGGTTTCGACACCTGCACTGCACCAAACGCAGTGCGGTGCAAGTGTACGGCGAAACGCTTTGCGTATCGCCTACTCAACCTACAAATGGGATCACGAGGTGGAGGTTCCCCCGTGCGAACGGGGCGCTAAGGACTTCCCCTGTCCTTTCAGGAGAGGGGCCAGGGGTGAGGTCTGAACATCGGATCGATCAGCGGATGCCTCTGGAGTTTTTCACAGACTCCTTTCTCCCTTCCAAAACAAGCGCAAGGAGTGACCGGGTTTAAAAAAACTCTGTTGCTCACGCCGAAAACCAGGCGGTAACGACTGGGACAAGGCAGGTGCAGTGAACCTGGCATGAGTCAATTTGTTTGCCCGGTATAAGTATGTGGAAGGGCTGTTTTATTTAATAGCGTCGCTATTGTTTAAGGCATGTCCGAACATGCCTTTTTTGTTTAACCTCCCTCTCCCCCAACTCCTCTCCCAAAATGGGAGAGGGGAAAGAGCAAGAATCGGGTAGGCAGGAACGAGAGATGTTCATAGAATAGGATCAAAAGGAGAAACTATGGACATTCAAACTGATCTCAAACAACTATCCGAAGATTACCTGCGTATCGAGCAGGCGATCCTGTACCTTGAAAATCATTATAAAGACCAGCCAGGGCTTGAAGAGGTCGCTGCGAATATCGGGCTGAGCGAATATCACTTTCAGAGATTGTTCACGCGCTGGGCAGGGGTTAGTCCCAAACGGTTCCTGCAATTCCTGACGAAGGAAGGCGCGAAGGACCTGCTTGGCCGATCGGAGAACCTGCTCGACACCACGCATCAAGTCGGACTTTCGAGCCTGGGCCGCTTGCACGATCTTTTCGTCACCACTGAGGCTGTGACTCCGGGCGAATACAAATCCCGCGGTGCAGGCGTGACCATACGCTATGGGCTTCACGCTTCGCCCTTCGGGAAATGCCTGATCGCCGTTACCGAGCGCGGTATTTGCCACCTAGGCTTTGTGCAAACAAGCGAAGGTGATGCAATTGACCATCTGGTAACAGGATGGAAACAGGCAAGGATGATCGAAGACTATCGGTCCACGGCAGCGCTGGTTGAGCCGATCTTCGACCTGCGCAATAGCGGTCGCGGCAAGCCATTGAATGTGCACTTGCGCGGGACCAACTTCCAGTTGAAAGTATGGGAAGC
>DATDRD010000202.1:0-3342 GCA_035291925.1 Anaerolineales bacterium | reverse complement strand
ATTCGCCAGTAAATCAGCATCCCCCGGCTGGATCAGGAATCCGTCGACCTCATCGCTGATGATCTCACTTGCCGCTCCAGCCGTTGTCCCGATCGCAGGCAGGCCGAAGCACATCCCTTCCAGATAGACAATGCCAAATCCTTCATAAGACGATGGCACCACAAGAACATGAGCCTGCCTGAGCTTTTCAATGAGCGGTTCTTTATCAAGTGGGCCGTGCAGAAGGACAAAAGAAGAAAGATCATTGTCAACGACAAAATCCTGCATTCGTTTTGCATATACTGGTTCGGAGTTCAATGAACCAACGATGTCAAGCCTTATCGCTGATCGCTGATGGCTGATTGCTTCTAGTAAGGTATGCAGCCCTTTGCGTTCAATCACATTTCCCAGGAATAAAATCCGCAAAGGATTCGTTTTCGCGCGGCTTATGATTTCTTCTTCTGAAATTGCTTCTCCAAACCTATCTGTTGGAGGATTAGCAATCATGGACGGTTTTCCATTATGGATCAGTCCATTAACCACACTCTGTGTCGTTTGTGAATTGAAAATAAAACCATCCACACTGTGTAGATACTTCTTCTCAACCATGCGGTAGATAGCGTTTTGCCACCCCGGCCGGAACTCTGAACAGCGCAAGTGATGAACAAGAGAAATGACAGGGTACGGATGTTTTCCCCAATTTGCATGTAGCAATGATGGATGACTGAGTTCATCTTGAATTAATAGGTCAAGACTTTTGAAATTGGGGGATTGCTTCATCGGGCTTTCGGCGCTTCGCGTCTCAAGCCTCCTCGCAATGACAGTTGAAAGTGGAAGCCGAAAAAGAATATTATCCGTCAGGTGCGCGGCGTAATTTCGCCAGGGAAGGGAAATGATCTCAACCGTATCATCCTGCGCTCGCAGATATTCCACCAATTTGCGATCATACAGGTATCCACCACTTAATGTATCAAGCGCGCCGTAGAGGACGAGTCCAATTCGCATCGTTTACAGGTTGGCAAGTTTGAACGTTTCAACGTTCCAACCTGCTAACGTTTCAACTCGTATGCCGCCCACGCTGACTCGTTCTCCCACAACACAACTTTCAGCGTGGTGATGTTCGCGGCTCGGATGCGTTCATCCAGCGAACCAGCCAGGATCCGCGCGAAATGCTCGATGGATGGATTCAGCTCCGCAAACTCGGGTTTGTCATTCAACATTTGATCTTTATAGTAGTTCACGATCTCGTCCAGGTGCTTTTCCACATCCACAATATCAACAAGATAGCCGTGCTGGTCTAATTCTTTTCCTTCCAGTTGTAGTTCAAGAACATAATGATGCGAATTCGGGAAGTTTTCAGGTCCCCAGTCTCCGCCAATGAGGAAGTGTCTTGCAATGAAATCCCGCTTTACTCCAAGTGTATACATAGGGGTTCTCCAGTATCAGGCTTGTGCTGAGAATAGTCGAAGCATATCAGGGTTTGATGGCGCGCATGCTATAGTGTCCGTTTTGTCTTGTAACAGGCATGGCGAAGTCGAATATGTTGAGAGCTGCGCAGTGGTCAAGATCTGATTTTGGAAATAACGGTTCTTTGAGCTCAAAAAACATCTGCATTGACTCTCTGGATTTTCGAACGCGTTCAAGAAATGGCTCAGGGCCAGGGCGGTTGCCCCTGAGTAATTCTTCCAGATATTCTGCGCACGATAAGTCTTCTTCACCGCCGCTCCAGGTTGCTCCAGTGATGACGAAAGTGACCTGCTCGGGTGCACAATTTAGAATGTATTTCGCGGTTGCATCGGCCACGACAAAACTGGCGGCAACCAATGCATCCGCACCAATACTGCGGACGACACCCTGCGTGCCCGCGCCGGTACGTTGAACGATTACACGTCCACTTAGATCCAATGTATTGGTCTGTGTGGGTGAGTTGCCGAAGTCAAATTCTTCAGGCGGGAAGCCGCCGACTTCTCCGCAGGCCAGAACTTCCGGGTATTGTGCTTTGAATTGCAGTGCTTCTTCCACGGTGCCAACCGGATAGATTTCTTTTGCGCCCCGCGAAAAAGCAAATGCGGCATTTGTGAAGGCGCGAATGACATCAATAACAACGACCATCCCGCGTGCTTCGTGGCAGGTTTCAAGATCTGCGTAATGAAATCTCATGTGGGTCCCCAATCTTTCCAGCGCAAAATAAACTCGCCGCCAGATCCTGGATCAAGCGTCGTGCCTTTTGTAAACCATGCATCCCATCCCTCGGCAGATGCGAGCGTTTCAAAACGTGCTCCGGTGTTGTTTTGATAAAAGTGGAATGCTTGATTGCCGGTAGCATTTTTAGTCCATCAAGAATAATGAAGCATGACTTGAATCGTCTCCTGCGGATTTTCATCCAGCAGCCGATAAGCTTCTACTGCTGCTCCAATTGGGAACCGATGCGTAATCCATTTTTCAGGTTTTATTCTTTCCAATGCCTTCCATGCCACTTCAAAGCGACGCGACTTATCCCATCTTCCTGATAATTCAGGCGCGATCGTGCTTACTTGTGATGAGATCAACTTTATTCGAGAACGATGGAACGCGCCACCGAGCTCAATTTCTGCGGGTTTTTCTCCATACCATGAGCCGACGATGATGCGCCCGCTAAAGGCGGTGAGTGCCAGCGCGTCGTTCAGGGCCGCAGGATTACCGCTTAGTTCAAGAGTCAAATCAAACTTTCTCTGCGTATAGGCAGACGAGTCATTTTGAAAACTTTCTGAATTTGGATCCAGTGAATTACTAACTTCCAAATCCAGTGATGCTTTGCGTCGCAGCTTGTAACAATCAGCGGTAACCAATGTGTCAAGTGGAAACTCGGCAAGCAGGGATGTGGTCAATAACCCAATCACCCCCTGACCCAACACGAGCACACGTTCGCCAAAGATCGGCGCGGCGTCCTGAACCAAATTAATGGCAGTTTCCATATTGGGAAGAAAGCATGCGGTTTCAGATTGTAGTGGATGAGGCACAGGAAAAAGGGATTCAGGTTTGGAAACGAAATGAGAAGTATGTGATTGAAAAGCGAATACTAACCTGTTCAACCATTCAGTATTCACTTGTTTGCCCACCTCAACCACTTTTCCCACGCTTGCATACCCATATGCCAGCGGATACTTGAAGCCGCCGCGTAATGTGGAAATAACGGAATCAGTTTCAAGGTCTCGTGGGAAGCGTCCCTGATAGATCAGCATCTCCGTCCCGGCGCTGATCGCAGAGCAGGTCGTCTCCACAAGAACGTCATCCGCGCCGAGAGCAGGAAGAGTCTCCTCACGGAGTTCCACTTGCCGCGGCGCGGTAAAGTACAAAGTCCTTCGTTTCACTTACTCTATTTTA
>DATDRD010000201.1:0-2698 GCA_035291925.1 Anaerolineales bacterium | reverse complement strand
GGGTCGGGCATGGTCGGAGAACGCAAGAGCGTAATCCGCATGATGTTGTCGCGGATGTCATGGCCATATTTGCAGTCGTTTAATAGACTGACGCCATAATCGCCTTCGCTCAAATCCACCCATTTATGAGCGCAGGTTTCGAAACGTGCCCAGTCCCAACTGGTGTTGCGGTGGGTGGGACGCTGCACATTACCCCATTGGATCTCGTAGGTGGCCTGGGGAGCGAGCACTTCGACAGGGAACGCAACTTTGAGCATGGTGTGACGTTCTTGCCAGTCGATCGAAGTGTCAAAGTCTAAACGCGGGCTATTATGGCTGAGTGAGATTCTTTGCGTAATTTCGCTATTTTGAATCTTGCGCTTGATTTCAATTGCCTGACGCAATATGCCATGCTCAATCTTTTTTATAGATGAAGAAGGTTCGGCCAGCCACATCTTGTCATCGTAGAAAATATCCACATCCCAGGCATCCCAGTCCTTCGGGCGGTCTTCGAAGGCTTGGAGTTGATTGGCAATTTCATTCGGGGGCATGACTTCACGATTGGCTTGCTTGTCGAAGATGTGGGTGATGTCACCGTTGTTGTTGAATTCAACCTTGAGACAATCGTTTTCCAGAAGTGGGGCGTGGAGCGAGCTGGCGTCAGGCGTGGAACTTGGAACTTGAGACATGGAACTTAATGCGACAACACTATAGGGAGGTATCTCACCCGGATCCACCCACAGACCAGAATCGGTTTCTTGAGAAGGAATAGATTCCCCGTCCCGCGTGAAGCGCTGGAATGAGTCGCCCGGGATAAAGACGACGCCCTGTTGTGTGAACGAAGTCGCGTTGACGAGCAAAACGTCTGCCTCCAATTTATCAGCAAGGGCCTCTAAGGCTTGATCGCGGAGTTGAGTTACGTTCCTTGCCAGTTCTGCATATTGTGCCTGCGACTCCTCATAGACAGGACCGATGCTCGAGCCAGGGATGATATCGTGAAATTGGTTGAGACAAACTGTGCGCCACGCGTCGTTGATCTGTTGCAACGGATACTTGTAATCCGTGTGAAGCGACGCAAGGGTTGCAAGGAACTCAGCATCGTGCAACAGAAATTCACTTTTGCGATTGGCGCGTTTGTTGCGCGCTTGTGTGGTGTATGTGCCGCGATGATATTCCAGATACAGTTCGCCGTTCCACACGGGCATCATGCGCGATTGCGTGAGCGGGTCAATGGATTCGAAAAATGCTTTCACGCTCGATTGCTTCACTTGCGGCAGTGCGGGGAAGTGATTCATCACTTCGATGTTCTCGAGCATCTCGCGCGTGGGGCCGCCACCCCCGTCGCCGAAACCGTACGCCATGAGCAAATCCTTGTGTAATTCCTTTTGCTGGAAGCCCTGCCACGTGCCAAGCGCTTCGCGGGGATTCGCCATCGAGTTGTATGTACTGGCATACGGACTACCGAACTCTTTGACTGTGCTGAAGTGCGTGAGGATTTGCGTGCCGTCAATACCCTGCCATATGAACGTGTCGTATGGCAAACGGTTGTATTGGCTCCAGCCGATCTTGATGGTCATGAAGTATTTCAAGCCTGCCTGCCGGATGAGTTGCGGCAATGCCCACGCGTAGCCGAACACGTCGGGCAGCCATAATACGGGACTCTCTGCATCTTTCCCAAAATGCTCACGGAAGAACGTGCGGCCTAATAGGAACTGCCGGGCAAGCGATTCTGCGCCGCTGAGGTTGCAATCTGCTTCGACCCACATGCCACCGATGGGCTCCCAACGTCCTTCCTGTATCCGATGCTTGATGGACTCGAACAACGCGGGCTGGTCTTCCTTGATGAATTGATATAACTGCGGCTGGCTTTGCGTGAAGTGATAATCCGGGAACTGCTCCATCAAACGGATCACGTTGTGGAATGTGCGCTCCGCTTTGCGATGCGTTTGACCAAGAGTCCACAGCCAGGCGATATCGATGTGCGCGTGACCAGTGGCATGGATGACTGCGTCCATGGGCGCGCCTGCTTTTTCAATGCCTGCTTTGATGATCTGCATTGCAGGCTCAACGCTTTTATAGAATTCATCGCAATCGAGTGGGTCACGGGTATCCAGCGCCGCGAAGGCGTCATTCAGGGCATCATACAGATGATAACGCGCGGGGTTGTTCTCATCGATGTTATTCGCTGTTTCGAGCGCCACGCGCGCGTGGACGATCAAGTCCCGCGTGGGTTGATGAATTTGCACAACCTTGCACTGCTTCATGTAAAGCTTGGTGAACAGTTCACTCTTCGCAAAACCACCCAGACCCGTCCAGCCATGAAGCGCAAGCAAATGTGATCCTCCATCTGCCCATTCGGGTTTCAACAAAAATTCCTGATGATGGCGGTCGCATGCGGCGTAGGGTTCGCCGTCAATGTATGCCAGCGCTTCCGGATGACTGAAATCGCCCGCCTCCCCCAACGGTAAGTACAGCGCGATGGGCTGTCCTTTATCCCACTCATCGGGAATAACTAAGGTTGTTCTCAAGACAAAGTCCTGCATCCAGGAGCCCCAATATTCGTGCGGCGTGACTTCCTGCCAGCCGGAGTCATCCACGTCCTCTCCGACAGGTGGTGCAGCGAGCGGTCCGTCCAATTCACGATAACGAAAGGATGACAGCGCCTTGTGTTTGCGATATACCAATGGAGCGATCAGTTCAAGGCGTTGTTTGATTTTGT
>DATDRD010000200.1:0-8611 GCA_035291925.1 Anaerolineales bacterium | reverse complement strand
AGAAAATCACAGCCGAAAGCCAGGACTGATCAAAGATTGGTCTGCCTGCATAGGTATAACTTAATGTGTCGACTGTAAGCACCGCACCTGTTTGGACAGTATCCTTTCCAATGCGTACGTAGAACCAGTAATCATGGGGTGTAATGGATAGAAAAAACGCAATTGGCATCAGAAACAATAATGCCATGCTCAGCCAGAGAAGATCGTAACTACGCGAGGAAGTGGGATTCATTCAGGGATATGCGGAGCCTGCCAGGCAGGTGATTTATGCACATGGACAACTTTCCATGTGCCATTGAGCTTCACCATCACGCGGCTTTCATTGTGCGAGGCAACTTTTACGCCGTCGGGCGTGGCGGTGCTGATAAGCAATGTGTAACTTGCAATGGCTGTGTCCCCATATCGCTGGAGGTGCAGGTTGGACAGATCGAATCGTGTCGGCGATTTGGCTTTGCCCTCTGCGCCAAAGACTGTGCCGCGCTCGGCATTTGAAGCCATCATAAACTCATGGAACGGCAGGCCATCGATGCGATGTGGCGTGATCCACCATTCATAAAGTGTCAGGTCTTCTGCGGTGGTTTCAGCGTAGGTCTGGGTATCATTATCCTGTATGGATTGCAGGTGGTTTTTCAGGAACATAATGACTTCATCGTCCGGCATATTCTCTCCTATCCTAATAAAACCTTGAGATATTCATCCACCATTCTATCAAGGCCGAGTTCTGATTCGGCCTGTTCCCGCGCGGACTTGCGGAAGCGCGGTTGGTCCTCCAAAACCTCCGTTGCTGCATCAGCCAGCGCGGGGATATCGGGTGGTTCCAATTTCCACGGGTTACCGCCATACGGAACAACCCAACCCGCATCTCCCTGCACGATCTCAGCCAGTGAACCTGTGTCAAAACCGATCACGGGCAGCCCGCATGACAACGCTTCGATGACTGAATTGGGGCACGGCGGATTCACCTCCGCGGAAAATAAAAGGTGTGAGGACCGCATCAACCATGGAATATGCTCGCGCGGAACCGCATCCATGAATCGAATGCGAAAAGCATTTTGATTTTTCAGTTTGCTTTTTGCGCGTGTATGCACGCGCCCAACGATCACCAGTTCGATTTTGAATTTCTTTGATAACGTATTGGCAAGATCTGCCGCGTCGAATAATCCCGAGTCCAGGCCACCAACCAAACTCCCTTCCACAACCAGCAGGCGATAATGTTGGGACGGACGTTCATGCAGGCCAGTGGGTGTATATCGATCCAGGTCGACCCCATTGAGAATGACCGATGAACGGACGCGCGCGGGGCGATACCAATCTTCCCACCACTGCTTGATGAACTGGCTCTGATAGATCACCCGGTCTGCCAGACGATTACGAATCAATGAAAGCAGTGCATTTCCATATACCGCGCGGATGGTGTAACGCAATCCCGCCCAGCGGACGCGATGCACCCAGTTGATCCCGTCCAGTCTCTGCACGATGCGCATCCCGCGCCGGCGCGCTCTCCATAACGGGAGCAGTTTTTTGGTCCCCGCGAGCACGAGAACGACATCCGCAGGTTGGTTGGGATCATGGGTTACTTCGATTCTGCGCGCGCGGAGTCCATCTTCAAATTTCAGCCGAAAGGATGCCACGCCCGCGAGCCCATCAACGCGCGGGACGATGCAAATGCGAGACATGCGATAATTATACTTTCGTACGTCACTGTGAGGAGGCCGACCCAAGCGCAGACGATGAAGCAATCCCCTCTTTTGTAAAGTCAGGTTTCACAAATCGTGCTGGAGATTGCTTCGCGGAGTTTACGCTGAGCCAGTCGAAGTGCTCGCCATGACGCGCGACAAGATTCTGTGGTTAAATTAAGCCGGAGGCCGCCATGACCCAGACTGATCCTGATTTTGTCGCCTTTCTCAGAGCGTATCCAGCTTATCCAACCACACACCTCATTGACGACTTGCGCGCCACCGAATACGCGCGCCTGGATATCGGGGGGCACATCTATCTTGATTACACAGGCGGCGGGTTATATGCCGAGTCGCAGCTGCGCCGTCACAACAGGTTGCTCGCCGAACATGTGTTTGGCAATCCGCACTCGAGCAATCCCACTTCGCAGGCGGCGACCCAGCTCGTGGAGCATGCGCGCGAATATGTGTTGAAATTTTTTAATGCGGATCCCGCTGAATACCTTGCGATCTTCACACAAAACGCGAGTGGCGCGTTGAAACTTGTGGGTGAGTCATATCCCTTTCCAAAGGGGCGCTATTTATTGACATTTGACAACCACAATTCTGTGAATGGGATCCGGGAATTCGCGCACGCGCGCGGTGCGGAGGTGACATACATCCCCATCGCTCTGCCCGATATGCGCGTCGACGCTTCACACCTGGAACGTGAACTGGCGCGGCCTTCGAAGGACGGGCACAACCTTTTTGCCTATCCCGCGCAATCCAACTTCTCGTCTGTGAAACATCCACTCGAATGGATCGAGAAAGCCCACAAGAATGGCTGGGATGTTTTGCTCGACGCAGCCGCCTTCGTGCCTACAAATAAACTGGATTTGAGCGTGGTCAAACCGGATTTTGTTCCGATCTCTTTCTATAAGATGTTCGGTTACCCAACAGGAGTCGGCGCGTTGATCGCGCGCAAGGACACATTGGCCAAATTACATCGCCCATGGTTCGCAGGTGGGACGATCACTGTCGCGTCGGTCCAAGGAGATAAATACTACATGGCAGGTGGCGCGTCTGCTTTTGAAGATGGGACAGTGGATTATCTTAACATCCCTGCCATTGAAATCGGGCTTAAGCACATTGAATCCATTGGCTATGATGTGATCTACGAACGGGTTCACTCGCTGGCTGGCTGGCTGTTGGATAACCTGACTTCCATGAAACATAGCAACGGCATGCAGCTTGTCCGAGTCTATGGCCCCACAACCACACAAGGCCGCGGCGGCGCGGTGACTGTGAATTTTTATGATGAAGATGGGAAGGCCCTTGATCATCGCTTTATCGAAGAACAGGCAAATGAAGCAAACATTTCCTTGCGGACGGGATGTTTCTGCAACCCGGGCGCGGGAGAAGTAGCGCTTGGCATCTCGCGCGTTGAACTGGACGTATGCTTTACCAGCCCCGGTCACGAAGACCGTTTATCCGTTGACGATTTCCGCCTATGCATTGACGGCAAATCCTCAGGCGCAGTACGGATTTCCGTGGGCATGGTGACAAATTTCAAGGATGTGCAGGGATTTTTAGCCTTTGCGAGAGGGTTGCTGTCTTAAATCAGCATAAAGCGTGAATTCTTACAAAAATCTAGCAAGCCAGCCTTGACTTCCCCTTTATTCGGCGTATAATATCTCTATTGGATGTAAAAAACGAGTAAAATATCGCAAGCGCTTGAGAGAAACTCTTAAGGCGCTTGCCTTTATTTGTCTCTTGTACTAGCCGACTATACGCTATACAGAGACAGGCTCAGGATGTTACCTTCTTTAGGAGAGACCAGTGGAAACCAAGGGACTGACCGCACTCCGTATTAGTTTAGCCTCACCCGAAACGATCTTGTCCTGGTCGTACGGTGAGGTACTTAAACCCGAAACCATCAACTACCGTCGCCTGCGGCCGGAAAAGGATGGGCTGTTCTGTGAAGCCATTTTTGGCCCGCAACGTGACTGGCAATGTTACTGCGGCAAATACAAAAACCCCCGCTATAAAGGTATCATTTGCGATAAATGCGGCGTGGAAGTTACGCGCGCCGCCGTACGCCGCGAGCGAATGGGTCACATTGCACTGGCTACACCGGTCGCGCATATCTGGTATACGCGTCGCATCCCATCATATTTGGGCATGCTGCTTGATATCTCGCGCCGCAACCTTGACCGCGTGCTGTACTTCGCACAATATATCGTCACCTATGTCGACGAGGAGGCCCGCAATAAAGCCCTGAAACGCATTGAGGATGAAATCTCCGTTTCGGAGCGCGAACAGGCCACAAGCATCAACACCAAGATCGCGGAGATCAAGACGAAGCGCGACCACACATTAAGTGAGAGCAATCAAAAACGGGCCAGCCTGGAACAGGGCTACGATGAAGCCATTGCCGAAAAACATGAACCCTTCAGCAAGGAGGGTCAAAAACTTGAGAAATTGCTTCAGGGCCAAATGGGCGAACCCGCCAAAAAAGCTGTGGTCTTTGAACTGACCGGTGAAAAGATCCTCGACGCAGGCGATAAAGTCGCCGCCAGGCATTTGACACAAGTACAAAAGATCGTCCAGAAGACATTGGAAGTGGTTGAGAACGAAATAAAGGACCAGCGCGCCAGGGAACTTGAAGATCTCAAAATGGAGGCGGGCAGGATCAAAGCCGATGCTGATCTCAAAATGGAAGCCCTTCGCTCCCAGCTGGAGGATCAAACAATTGCCTCATCCGACCAGTCTTCACGCCTGCGCGACGAACTCCTGGAACTGCGACCGTTCACCTTCCTGAGCGAAGTCCGTTATCGGGAACTCAAGCAACGCTGGGGGCAGGTCTTCCGCGCAGACATGGGTGCTGAAGCCTTCTTTGACGTCCTTGAGCGCCTTGACCTCGATAAGCTTTCCGAGGAACTCTGGCATGAGGTACGTACGACAAAATCGAAGCAGAAGCGCAAGAAAGCCACAACCCGTTTGAAAGTTGTGGAAGCTTTCCGTCGTTCGGGCAACCGCCCTGAATGGATGATTTTGACCGTCCTGCCTGTCATCCCGCCGGATCTGCGTCCGATGGTGCAGTTGGATGGTGGACGCTTTGCGACCTCAGACCTGAACGACCTATATCGCCGCGTGATCAACCGCAACAATCGCCTCAAGCGTTTGCTCGAACTCGGCGCGCCGGATGTTATCATCCGCAATGAGAAGCGCATGTTGCAGGAGGCTGTTGACAGCCTGATTGACAACTCACAGCGCGGCAAGGCCCTCAGCCGGCGCGGACGACGTGAACTCAAGTCGCTGAGCGATATGCTCAAAGGCAAGAAGGGACGTTTCCGCCGCAACCTGCTCGGCAAACGCGTGGACTATTCCGGTCGTTCCGTGATCGTGGTGGGTCCGCAGTTGAAACTGTATCAGTGCGGTCTGCCGAAGAGCATGGCGCTTGAACTCTATCGTCCATTCGTGATCGCGCGACTTGTGCAGAACAATTACGCGGCGAACGTGAAGGGAGCGCGTCGGTTAATTGAACGCAACCGTCCCGAAGTTTGGGAGGCGCTGGAAGGCGTCATCGGTGATCGGCCCGTTTTGTTGAATCGTGCGCCCACGTTGCACAGACTCGGCATCCAGGCATTCGAACCGATCCTCATCGAAGGCTCGGCAATTCAATTGCATCCACTGGTTACCACCGCGTTCAACGCAGACTTCGACGGTGACCAGATGGCTGTTCACGTCCCGCTTTCGCAAAAGGCTGTGCAGGAAGCGCGCGATTTGATGCTCGCATCAAAAAACCTGCTCAAGCCCGCCGACGGCGAACCGATCATCTCCCCCTCGAAGGATATGGTGCTCGGTGTGTACTACCTGACCAAGGCACAGAAAGCAAATCACAAGGGTGATGGACGCGCCTTCGCCGACATGGACGAAGTCGAAATGGCTTATGCGCTCGATCAGGTGGAAGTCCACTCTGAGATAAAAATGCTCGCAATGACCTGGTACAACGATAAAGGCGATCGCCTGCCCGAACCACAAACGCGTATCATCGAAACGACAGTTGGGCGCGTGATCTTCAATCACATCCTGCCTCAGGAAGTCCAGTTCGTCAACGAGAAACTTGACAAAGGCGGCGTTAAGGATTTGATCGCCGAAGTCTACGAATTATGCGGACAGGAAAAGACCACCGACGTTGCAGATAAGATCAAAACACTCGGCTTTGAATATGCGATGAAATCAGGCACTACACTGGCCGTTGCGGATATTTCCATTCCACCGGAACGCAAGGGCATCATTGACGAAGCCCTCAAACAGGTGGAAGTGGTCCAACGCGACTTCCGCCGCGGCTTGCTCACTGAGCAGGAAAAGAACGAGCGCGAGATCGAGATCTGGCAGGTCACCACCGAACGCGTGGGCGACGCCGTCAAGAAACACATGGATCCGGATGGAAATCTCTCCACGATGGCATCCTCCGGCGCGACCAAAGGCGGTTTCTCCACCATCTCACAGCTGGCAGGTATGCGCGGACTCATGGCTGACCCATCCGGGCGCATCATCCCGATGCCGATCCGCTCCAACTTCCGCGAGGGACTCACTGCGCAGGAGTACTTCATTTCAACGCACGGCGCGCGCAAAGGCCTTGCAGATACCGCTCTGCGTACAGCGGATGCCGGTTATCTCACGCGTCGCCTTGTGGACATCGCCCAGGATATCATCATCAACGAACACGATTGCGGCACACGCGACGGTGTCTGGATTCGAAAGCGCGATGATGTCGCCGGTCAAACATTGAGCAGCCGCCTCTTCAGCCGTTTGCTGGCTGAAAATGTTATCGATCCGACGACCGGTGAGGTTATTGGCGAATATAACGATGTGATCAATCAGGAACTGGCTCGCAAGATCGCAGCCTCGGGCGTGCAGGAAATCAAAGTGCGTTCGCCGCTCACATGCGAATTACAGCACGGCATCTGTTCCAAATGCTATGGTCTCGACCTGGGACGCGGAACGATGGTGGATCTCGGTTCTGCCGTGGGTATCGTTGCTGCACAGTCCATCGGTGAGCCTGGCACACAGTTAACGCTGCGCACGTTCCACACCGGTGGTGTTGCCGCCACCGGCGCAGATATTACAACAGGTCTGCCGCGCGTGGAAGAACTTTTCGAAGCGCGCAAACAGCCGAAAGGTGAAGCTCTGGTTGCAGAGATCAGCGGTACCATCCATATCAATCAATCTGAAAAATATGCCGACCTGCGCGAAGTGGTCATCGAGCACAGCGAACTCGTCAGTGACGAGTACAGCATCCCCGAAAATTGGAAGTTCGCAGTCAAGGATGGGGCGGAGGTCAAGGCTGGTGACGTGCTGGCAACTCAGGAGGACGCCAAGATCGTTGCCCAACACGGCGGGCGTGTCCTGGTAGATAAGAAGTCGCGTAAAGTCGTCGTCTCGTACGATCAACGCGAAGAAATGTCCTATGAGATCCCGACCACAGCCCGTCTGCTCGTCAAGAGCAACGACAAGATCGAAGCAGGCCAGCCGCTCACGGAAGGCTCGCTCAACCCGCACCGCGTTCTGCGCATTCAGGGACGTGAGGCATGCCAGATGTATTTGATGACTGAAGTGCAGAAGGTATATCGCTCGCAGGGTCAGAACATCCATGACAAGCACTTTGAAGTGATCATCCGCAAGATGATGAGCAAGGTGCAGGTGACTCGTCCCGGCGATACCAGGTTCCTTCCTGGTGATGCAGTGGACCGGCTCGAGCTTCGCAAAATGAATGAGCAATTGCTGGCTGAAGGCAAACAGCCGGCCAAGCTCTCTGAAGTTCTGCTTGGTGTTACCAAGGCTTCGCTCAGCACCGATTCGTTCCTCTCTGCCTCCTCCTTCCAGCACACCATCAAAGTGCTGGCGGGCGCGGCGATCGGTTCCACAACTGACCCGCTCTTTGGCCTGAAGGAGAACGTGATCATCGGCAAACTCATTCCGGCAGGTACGGGCTTCATCCATGGCCGCTTTGCAAATGAGAAGAGCGATGGAAGCTCCTCGCAATGGACGGAAATCTCAGACACCACTGGCGTCGACTAAATCATCAAGGGCGACCAAACATGGTCGCCCTTCTGATTTAACCAACCCTATTATCCCCATACAACCCGGAAAATGGGTAAATCACTGGAACAAATTTCAGGATTTAAACGTTCTTCAATTGAGGGAATAATCGCAAGCGGTTGTTAACGGAAAGGAGGAAACATGCTGAAGACCACCCCGATCCTTTTATCGGTTTCTATTTTATTGATCCTTTCCCAGGCTTGTAGCGTGCCGGGTATTTTCACGCCGGATTCAAACTCCATGAACACGGCTATCGCGCAGACCATCGTTGCGGCGTTGACGCAAACTTCCCAGGCAATCATTCCCATCACCGGTTTGGAATCCCCAACTGCTACGCAAACATTTACGCCGGAACTGCCAACTGCTACGCAAACGCCAACGGAAACTTTAGCACCGACGCCTGTCATACCGCAGATCAGTGTTTCCGTGCCTACGAACTGCCGCGTGGGTCCGGGAAAGGTCTATGACAGGGTGGGTGCTTTGTTGGTTGGCGAGGTCGCCGAGGTGGTTGGCCGCGATCCAACAGGGAACTACTGGTATATCCGTAATCCAGATCAAACTAACGGATTCTGCTGGTTGTGGGGAGAATATGCCACTTTGACAGGAAATATTACCATCCTGCCGGTGTACACGCCTCCACCTACACCCACGCCCTCCCCTGGTTTTGCAGCATATTACGCCCGCGTGGATACATGTGCAGGCTGGTGGGTGGAGATCGAGCTGGAAAATACCGGTGGAGTATCCTTCCACTCCATTTCTCTCACCGTGAGAGATACGGTTACCGATACCGTCCTTTCCATGTACGCGGACAGCTTTACAGATATTAATGGTTGTCTTACTTCAAATAC
>DATDRD010000199.1:0-4326 GCA_035291925.1 Anaerolineales bacterium | reverse complement strand
CGACGACGAAGAATCCCGCGAGCGTGCCGATACGAGCCAGGTCTTTTTTGACATAAGTGTAATCGGGATTGAACTCGGTACGACTCGATGAAGGCGCCATGCTTACAGAGGTTGTCATTCTTTTGCTTTTCTTAGCCATTTTCTTTACTCCTTTATTCCGTCATTGCGAGCCGTTTTTCCCTGGCACCGCCCGCCACTACAGTCCCCGAAGCGAAGCGAAGTGGGAGGGCAGGTGTGGCGAAGCAATCTCCTCGCAATTTGGAGATTGCTTCGGGCTGGGTTTCGACGTTTACGTCTCAACCATCAGCCCTCGCAATGACAGGTTAATTTTGTAATCGCGCAAATACCACAATGCGCTGTTTATCCACAAGATAAGGATAACACGAGATCAACGTTACCGTTGGGTTTCCTGTGGATGCCATCACTTCCACCGCAGTCGGTTCGACCAAAGCAGTACGGTCCACAATATAAACGTATTGCCTCTGTTGTGTATATAGAACGACCTGATCGCCGGGCACGAGCTTATCCAGGTAACGGAATATCTCGCCATACACATCATTATGTGCGGATAAGATCACGTTCCCAGTCTGCCCGGGGTTTGCAGAGCCAACGTTCTGTCCCACACCCTTCTTGAGCTGCTCCCATCCATCTCCCTGCACGACAGGCGCATCAATGTCGATGGCGGGGATCTGAATTCTTATTGCCTGATCGGGTGCGGGTGTGGGTATCGGGATATTCTCCAGCGATTGCACCATAGGCTGTAAGTGCTCAGGGATTTCCGCGATGTTTGGCCGCGTGTTGCCCTGCGCGTCGGGCGGCGTATGTCCTGATGGAAGCACGACTGCCATCACGAGCGGAGTCGGCGTGAATGTTTCCTGTATCAGTGCAGCCGCGACTTCTTCATTTAGGTCGCGCAGGATGCCAAATCCGCTGATGAGGACTCCGACCAGTCCTACAACCGCAAGGACTTCCACCACCAGGAGAACTCGATCCATTACCTGTCTGCGCTTCGAGGCCGGGACTTGAGGCTGGTCTGTGGTTTCCTCGAGCGTTTCCACCACTGGAATGGACGCCGCCAGGGCGTCTGGAGCGATATCCACCACACGGCCTGTTCTCTTAAAGTGCTCCAATCTCTCGCGCCGCGCCCCGCGCCGTTTTTCGATGAGCAAACGGCGTAATTCCTCAACAGACATGTCTTCCGGAGCTTTACGTCTGGGCATGGCGAGGGGATTATACCGCAAGAGAAATTCCATTCTGCGTGGAGTATGAGTTTCCTGTATAATCAAGGCAAGAAGCATGGCCAAACGCGACAAAGTTCTGGATAAAATTCTGCGCGGAACGTCCGACACAAATATTGCCTTTGCAGATTTATGTCATTTACTCATTTTGCTGGGTTTCGACGAAAGAATTCGCGGTGATCACCAGATCTTTACAAAAGATGGAGTTCTTGAAATTCTAAATCTACAGCCGAAGGGTTCCCAGGCGAAGCCGTATCAAGTAGAACAAGTTAGAAGTGTTATAGTTAAGTACAAGTTGGCAGGTGAAGACAATGATTAAATATGAAGTCATCATCTACTGGAGTGAAGAAGATCAAGCCTTCATTGCGGAAGTGCCTGAGTTACCTGGTTGCATGGCAGACGGAACAACTTCCCAGGAGGCTCTCGGAAATGTGGAAGTTATTGCCCGCGAGTGGATTGAAACTGCGCGTGAATTGGGGAGAAAAATCCCCGAACCAAGGGGCAGGTTAGTCTTCGCCTAGGGATTGTCATTTCTAATCACACTCGTTATAATGTCAATCCTTCGGGCGGGTAGCTCAGCTGGTTAGAGCATCGCGTTGACATCGCGAAGGTCGCAGGTTCGAGTCCTGTCTCGCCCACTGGGTTCGTAAACAGGTAAACAGGTATACAAGTAAAAACGCAATGACCGGGACGAGTAAGTGGTCAACTTCCTGACAGGGAGAAGCGGCCCAGGATTGAGAGCCTCTTCAAGGAAAAATCACTGAAAACCACCCGTGAGCGTGAAGCAGAAAGCTTTCAGCAATTAGCTGTCAGCAAGTAAGTTGAACGGTTGGCTCCGTTAGAGGCCCTAAGAGATATGTCGCATGAGACCCTAAAGGTCTCGGAGACCTTTAGGGTCTGTGACGTAATTCGGGTGGAACCGCGTGAATCAAATTCTCGCCCCGTATTCGGGCGAGTTTTATTTTAACCCCCTCCGTCCTAACGGACACCTCCCCCATTTTCTTCGCAAATGGGGGAGGAAGGGTGAGGGCAGGAGGTCGCTATGACTAAAGATAAAGATGACACAACCATCACTCGTCGGCGACTCGGAGATTGTTAGCCGCTTCTCCGGGTTCGCGAAATGTAACTCGAAGCGGCAGCAAACCTAATATCTGGAAAGGAAGCGAGAATGTCACAACAAGTTCAAGAAAAATACGAAGAGTCCCAACTCTATAAAATCCGTCATTCGGCCGCGCATATCATGGCGCAGGCTGTAGTGGAGATGTTTCCTGAGGCTAAATACACGATCGGTCCACCCATCGAGAACGGCTTCTACTATGATTTTGACCTGCCACGCAATCTCACGCCCGAAGATTTGGAGAAAATTGAAAAGCGCATGAGACAGATCATTCAAGGCAGGCATGAGTTCAGGAAGAAGGTCATCTCTGCCGGTGAGGCGCGTGAGATTTTCAAAGAGCAGCCTTACAAGTTGGAGTTAATTGAAGGACTCGAAAAAGGCGGATTCGACGAATACGGGAATCCGCTCAAAGAGAAGCCTGAGATCTCTATCTACCAACACGATTCATTTGTGGACCTTTGCCGCGGCCCGCACGTGGACAACACGAAGCAGATCAAGCCGGATGCCGTTAAACTGATGTCCATCGCAGGCGCGTACTGGCGCGGAGATGAGAACAACAAGATGTTGCAGCGCATTTATGGAACGGCCTGGGAGAACGCGCAACAACTGAAGGATCATCTCTGGCAGTTGGAAGAAGCCAAGAAGCGCGACCATCGCAAACTGGGCAAGGAATTGGAGATCTTCATCTTTGACGATGAAGTGGGACCCGGCTTGCCATTGTGGCTGCCAAACGGCGGCGTGATGATCGAAGAGCTGGAAAAACTCGCCAAAGAGATGGAAGAAAAGGCAGGCTATCTGCGCGTCCGCACGCCAAACCTTTCCAAAGAAGACCTGTTCCTGCATTCCGGTCACCTGCCCTATTATGCCGAGAGCATGTATCCACCGATGGAAATCGAGGGCGTAAAGTATTACGTCAAGCCGATGAACTGCCCGATGCATCACAAGATATTCGGTTCAAAGGGACGTTCTTATCGTGACTTGCCCATTCGTCTTGCGGAATATGGCACGTGCTATCGTTATGAGAAGTCAGGAGAATTGTTTGGCTTGATGCGCGTGCGCTCGTTGCAGATGAATGATGCCCATATGTATGTGACGGAAGACCAGTTCGAACAGGAATTCCTGGGTGTGATCGATCTGTATCTCAAATACTTCGAGTTGTTTGGCATCGAGAAATACGTGATGCGCCTGAGCTTACACAGCAAGGCTGGTCTTGGCAAGAAGTATGTGGATAACGAACGCCTGTGGCTCAAAACGGAAGATATGGTGCGCCGTGCCATGGTGAATGGCAATGTGCCTTACGTTGAGGCCGAGGACGAGGCCGCTTTCTATGGCCCAAAGATTGACGTGCAGATTTGGAGCGTCATCGGAAAGGAATTCTCACTGGCCACGAATCAAGTGGACTTTGCCCAGCCTGCCCGCTTCGACTTGAAGTACACGAATAAGGAGGGCAATGAAGAAATTCCGTTGTGTATCCACCGTGCGCCGTTATCCACGCACGAGCGGATGATAGGATTCCTGATCGAGCATTACGCCGGCAATTTCCCCGTGTGGCTGTCGCCTGAGCAGGCACGTGTCATCCCAATCACGGATGGACAGAACGAGTATGCGGAAAATATCGCCAAACAATTGCGCGAGAATGGCATTCGTGTCCATGCAGACCTAAGCGCGCAGCGCATGAACGCCAAGATCCGCTCGGCACAGTTGATGAAAGTGCCGTATATGCTCGTGGTTGGCGATAATGAAATGAAGGCTGAACAGGTTTCACTGCGTGTGCGCGATGGCTCTCAGCAGAATAATATCCCCCTGATTGAGTTTATTGCGCGGGCCAACGATAGGATTGCAAGAAGGGCGGCAGAGCTGTAGCCTGTCATTGCGAGCGAAGGCGAAGCAATCTCCTCATTTCGCAAGGGGATTGCTTCGTCGTTTGCGGTTCGCTTTTGCTCGCCGCGTCGCTCCTCGCAATGACATAGG
>DATDRD010000198.1:0-2568 GCA_035291925.1 Anaerolineales bacterium | reverse complement strand
TCCCTGAACAACATCATCGCAGATATCCGTTTCAGGATGGGCTGCCGAAAGATTACATTTCTCTTTCTCTACCCAGGGCTGGGCAGCCATGATCCTGTCCGTGGCCAGCGCATGCGCCTTCTGGATCTCCGTGCGTGCCAGTCTCAAAGCGTTATACGAAACGCCGCGTCCATCACAGGGTCTCGAGACCAATCCGGTCGTGTCACCTGCAGCGATCTGGGTCTTCGTGCGGCCATACAATCGTGTAGATGTCCATCTCGGGCAATCTTCATTCGCACCGAGATATTGTTCCAGATTCTTTGCAATATCCCAGGCGCTTTTCTGATTTGCAATGCCATCCATCAGTACCCGGTTGATCCCGTCGCGGCTCTCGCGGTCCCACTTCCAGATCCGTGCGGAGAGATTCATCCCATCCCCATACAAATGCTCCGCCGCTATATCCAGCAGCATTTGCAACTGCCGTTCGAACACACCTCCAACGGATCGTGCTTCTTCAATCTGCGACATCTGCGAAATCTGCGGATGGCTTTCATTCAACGCGGGCATCACCAATCTCTCATGCATCACCGCCATCACTCCAAACGGGATCGACGCCGCCTCCCGCCTCACCGCCTGCAATTCATCCTGCCATTCCTTGAACAGATCTCCCCACATCTTCAGCATTTCGGTCTGCACGACATAGCCACTCGTGCCATCCAGCACCTGGTCCTTGCCGGCTTTCTTCAGGATCAACGCTTGAACTTTTTCACCAAAGTCCATTATTAGCTCATGCGTTCTGCCTGTGAAAAATAATTGCAACCGTATCACCGCCTTGAACGAAGCCTGGTACATGCGTCCCAGGGAAATCTTCTCAAGCTGATCAATTAACTTGTCAGCCTTCGTCTTTTCGGTCAGTTCGATGCGATTTAATATAAGAGACATCATTCACCTTGCGGTCATCTCACTCTAAGCACCTGCTTGGCAAGTCGCTCTGATCTCTGCTCCAATTGTCTTCGTTCTCCTGGCTTCAATCCACCCGCAGCAATACGACGTTGCACGAAACGGAATTCATCAAGCGCGTTTTTGAAACCGGGCTTCCCTTTCGCCCTTCCCCCGCTTCCACCTGATTTAGCCATAGATCACCTCTTTCTTGTTTCTTCTCTCTGTCATAGTCTCATCGAACCATAACCAACCGCATTGCCTGCAATGATCTCTCACAGACTTTCCCCCCCCATACACCACGAACAAGATGCTCTCGCTTTCCGCATGTTCACAAGCCAGCGCAAATTCTCGCTCAGTTGCATGCAGTCGTGCGTCATATCCTCTTGTTGCATAAGCCTTCCAGCCTCTCGGCACGCCCATCAAATTCAATCGGGCGAACTTCTCTGCCACGTTCATGTCCACGAACACCCTTATGCCTCGGCTCTGCCACCATCGGGCGATCCATCGTTTGCGGTAGGTTCCCCAGATCGCCACTGCCAAAGGCATCTGGTTATAAACGCTGAAGTTTGGCTCCACACAATTCTTGCAATACGTGTTCACGATCTCAGCGGGTTTCTTCCACAGTCCCTCGAAGCGGTAATCCTCTGTATAAAAATGCCACGTTCCCATCATTCTGCGCTTTCGGCTGATGCTTCCCCAACCAATAAAAGGCAGGTCTATCGCTTGCGCTTGCAATCCCATATCCAATACTGGGATCTCGAAGTCGTTATCCGTCGCCCATATTGCATCTGGCACTTCCCAATGCCCAACGATTTCCCCCAGCGTAAACTCTTCAATAGGCAGTAAGGCCAATTGCACAGGGTTGCTCTCTACGGTCAACTTCAAATAATCAGACATTCTTTCCTTCGTGTTCCTTAGTGTTCTTCGTGGAAAATCACTAAATTGAAATTCCTTGCAAACTCTTCGCGAACTGCTCCGCGCTGATACCATCCGAGTTGAGAATATCCACGTCCACATTCCGAAGATACAGCGCCGCAATGGATTGGATGATCTCCTCCTTCACGCCCAGCACACGCAGCCTGGCCAGTGCATCGCCCAGGTCACGCAGGTCCGCAGGCGTCAGCTTCTTCGCCAGGCGCCACACGATCTCATACTTCACGTTGGCGGGCAGGATTCCCTTCAACAACCACTGGCGTTCCAGCAAAGGCTTCAGAAACTCTTCTGTGACCCATTCCCTGCCATCGTCGAGTGATTCATCGTACTCGTCCTTTTTCTCGCCCAGGATGTCCCTGTTCAAGCCCTCGCCATATGCCACCAGCTCCATCGGGACATCGGACGCCGCGAACATCGTCGCCACCTGGTGCAGGATGTCGTTGATCTCATTCAGGTGCGCATCGCCCTGGATCGCCGTGATCGAGCCTGGCTTGTTCGAGAACAGGTCCAGATGCGCTGCGGTCGGTGTATCCAAAGCCTTCTGGTTCATTTCCTTATAAGCCTTCACATCCGCTTCATTTCCTTCCACAACATGCAGAAGTCTCATGCCCGCACGCACTTTGCGCCGCACAGCCATATCCGTTTCACCCTCGCTCACGCGTTTGAATGATCCCGTTGCCGATGCCCACATCGGGACCCCATAACGGCTTTCAT
>DATDRD010000197.1:0-12563 GCA_035291925.1 Anaerolineales bacterium | reverse complement strand
TGTCTCCGGCAACCACTTCATCCAATTCCTTATGGAACATTTCGGTGCCCGTGATGACCGAATCGCGCGTCTCGCGCAAGCCAACGATCGAGACCGGATCGCCTTTCTTCGCCCGGCCACGATCCACTCGTCCCGTCACGACCGTGCCGCGGCCCTTGATCGAGAACACATCTTCCACCGCCATCATGAACGGCTTGTCCATGTCGCGCTTCGGTTCCGGAATGTACTCATCCACCACCCGCAGCAGTTCGCGGATGCTCTCATATTCCGGCGCATTCGGATCCGTGCTCGTGCTGTCCAAGGCCGCTTTGGCACTCCCGCGCACAATCGGCGTCGTGTCTCCCGGGAAACCGTAGCTGTTCAAGAGTTCCCTCAGTTCCAGCTCCACCAGCTCCAGCAGTTCAGGATCGTTCATCTGATCCACTTTGTTCAGGTACACCACAATACTCGGCACTTCCACCTGGCGTGCCAGCAGCACATGCTCCCGCGTCTGCGGCATCGGTCCATCGGGCGCCGCCACCACCAGGATCGCTCCATCCACCTGCGCCGCTCCCGTGATCATGTTCTTGATGTAGTCACGGTGTCCGGGCATGTCCACGTGCGCATAGTGCCGCTTGTCCGTCCGGTATTCCACGTGCGCAATGTTGATCGTGATGCCGCGCGCCTTCTCCTCCGGCGCATTGTCAATGCTGTCATATGCCCGGTATTCCGCATTGCCCAGCATCTGCGACACCTTCGTGATCGCCGCCGTCAGCGTCGTCTTCCCATGATCGATATGCCCCATCGTCCCCACGTTCAGATGCGGCTTGCTCCTGTCATACTTTGCCTTCGCCATTGATGAATCTCCTTATGATAATGAAAAAACGAGATATTTATTATCTCAAAATTTCTTGCGCTGCCACTTGGGAAACTGGCGCATAGTGGTCAAATTCCATACTGAAGACACCACGGCCTTGCGTAGCCGAACGCAACTCAGTTGCGTAACCAAACATTTCACCCAACGGGACCATAGCACGCACCGCCTGTGCATTGCCCGGGCGGACTTCCATGCCCTGTATGGTACCCCGGCGGCTATTGAGTTGACCGATCACATCACCCAGATAGTCATCTGGAACGACCACTTCAACCTTCATGACCGGTTCAAGCAATACGGGCGATCCCCTCTGAACACCTTCTTTGAAGGCCATGGAGGCGGCCATCTTGAAAGCCATTTCACTCGAGTCGACCTCGTGGAAAGAGCCATCGAATAAAGTGATCTTCATATCCACAACAGGATAACCGGCCAGCACGCCACTATCAGCGGCCTCTTTGACGCCCTTCTCAACCGCAGGGATGTACTCCTTCGGAATAGCACCCCCTACAATTTTGTTCTCAAAGAGAATACCACTGCCGCGTTCACCAGGTTCAAGTGAAATGACAACATGACCATATTGACCGCGACCGCCAGATTGTTTGACATATCTATGATCTACTTTCGCAACAGGACGGGTAATGGATTCGCGGTAGGCAACACGCGGCTTGCCAACATTGGCCTGAACGCGAAACTCGCGCAGCATGCGGTCAACGAGGATATCAAGATGCAATTCACCCATGCCGGAAATGATTATCTGGCCCGTGTTTTCATCCGAACGAACGCGGAAGGTTGGATCCTCTTCCGCCAGTTTTCGGAGGGCTTCGCCCATCTTTTCCTGATCAGCGTTGCTCTTAGGCTCAATCGCAATTGAAATAACAGGCTCGGGAAATGAAATATTTTCGAGGACTATTTTTCTATTATCGCAAAGCGTGTCACCTGTAAAAGTCTCCTTGAAACCCAACACTGCACCAATATCACCGGCACAAACTTCCGTAATATCTTCGCGGCGGTCAGCGTGCATTCGGATCAACCGGCCAATACGTTCGCGTCTGCCTTTGGTGGAGTTATTTACCATTTGTCCCTGGCTAATAACGCCAGAGTACACACGGAAATAGGCCAAACGACCGACATAGGGATCTGTAACTATTTTGAAAACCAGGGCACTCAACGACGCATTATCGTCGGGTGGGAGTTCAACGACTTCACCGTAGTCATCCACTCCCCGCACGGGGGGGATCTCCGCCGGAGATGGGAGATAATCAACAACGGCATCCAGCAATATCTGCACACCTTTGTTCTTCAGGGAAGAGCCGCAAAAAACCGCGGCAGCTTTATTATCTATGACCGCCCTGCGCAGGGCAGACTTCAGTTCAGGGATGCTGATCTCCTGCCCTTCCAGATACCTGACCGTCAGCTCATCATCAAGCTCGGCAATTCTCTCAACCATATAAGCGCGGGCCTCTCTGGTTTGCGCCTTCAAATCATCAGGGATTTCAACGACCTTCGGTTCTTTGCCAAGATCGTCTTCCCAGAGAATCGCCTTCTGCTCCAGCAGATCCACAACACCGCGGAAAGTTGCTTCAAAACCAATCGGGAGCTGCATCGGGATTGGGTTGGCACCCAGGCGATCTTTAATGGATTCAATTGTCCGCTCGTATGAAGCGCCGACACGATCCATTTTATTCACAAAACATATGCGCGGAACCCTGTAACGATCCGCCTGACGCCAGACTGTCTCACTCTGCGGCTCAACGCCCTGCACTGCATCAAACACAACGATGCCACCATCCAAAACGCGCAGAGAGCGCTGAACTTCAGCAGTGAAATCAATATGGCCCGGAGTATCAATCAGGTTGAACTGATAACCCTTCCACTCAGCCGAAACTGCCGCGGAAACAATAGTGATCCCACGCTCACGTTCCTGAACCATCCAGTCCGTGACGGTCGTGCCTTCATCGACCGAGCCAATGCGGTGGGTCTTCCCGGTATAGAACATAATACGCTCGGTGGTTGTTGTCTTGCCCGCGTCAATATGAGCGATGATACCTATATTTCGATACTGTTCCAGCGGATACTCACGTGCCATTCTTGAAAATTACCTGTTTCCTTTTTTAATATGATAAGCAGAATTAAACGCGATAGTGGGAGAAAGCGCGGTTGGCTTCTGCCATCTTATGAGTCTCATCTCGTTTTCGAATTGCAGAACCCGTCTCGTTGAACGCGTCGATCAACTCGGAAGCGAGCTTCTCAGAAAATGATTTCCCAGCCCGGTCACGAGCCGCAGACAAAATCCAGCGGAGCGCCAATGTGGTGCGGCGATCCGCTGAAACTTCCATGGGAACTTGATAAGTTGCACCACCCACACGGCGCGGGCGGACTTCCATGACGGGGGAAACATTCTTAAGCGCGGTATCAAAGACATCCAGTGGATTCTTTTCAGTGCGCTCCTTGATGATGTCCATGGCATCATAAATCAAGCCGGTTGCAGTGCTCTTCTTGCCGCGTTTAAGCACATGCTGCACCATGGTCTGTACATGCAGACTGTTATAACGGATGTCGGGAAGAATTTCCCGTTTTTCGGGTTTTGCTCTGCGCATTCTTTTTACTCCATTGGGATTACTTGGGACGCTTCGCGCCGTACTTTGAGCGGCCCTGCTTGCGATTGGCAACTCCGGTGGTATCGAGCGAACCGCGTACAATATGGTAGCGTACACCCGGAAGGTCCTTCACACGTCCGCCGCGTACCAGCACGACCGAGTGTTCCTGCAACTGATGGCCTTCACCTGGAATGTAGGCTGTGACTTCGATACCATTCGTCAAACGTACACGTGCGATCTTCCGCAATGCCGAGTTTGGCTTCTTCGGTGTCATTGTACGAACCACAGTGCAAACGCCACGCTTTTGGGGCGCGCCTTTATCCTGGCGTACGCGACGCTGTTTGTAGGAATTCAAGGTATATTGCAATGCCGGGGCCTTGCTCTTAACCTTCTTATTCTTGCGGCCCTTGCGGACCATTTGATTGATTGTCGGCACGTTCAGCCTCCGATTATAAAATTCTTCACAATGATTTTGCGCAAAAAATGAGGCCATCACAATTACACAGATGGCCTCATTTGCAGTGCCATGTTTTTAGCGGGATCGATTGCCGCTTATTCTCTTGGCAGCGAAGGAGGATTTTATCACGCAGTTCAGCTACCGTCAAGATTACCGCTTGGTCACCAAGTTATCACCGATGCCGAGCAGACCGGTATCCATTCTGGGTGGATGCTGTTTTTCCTCATCCTTCCCAAATCTCACCACATCGCCACTTTCATTGACAGCCTCCACAGCGAGACCAAGTGACTGTAATTCCTTGACCAATACCCGGAATGACGCAGGAATACTTGGCTCTTCGATAGGCTCACCTTTAACAATCGCTTCATAGGTATTAACACGACCTTGTACATCATCAGACTTGACTGTAAGCATCTCCTGCAAGGTGTAAGCAGCACCATATGCTTCGAGGGCCCACACTTCCATTTCTCCGAAACGCTGGCCACCAAATTGAGCCTTACCACCAAGGGGCTGTTGAGTCACAAGGCTATATGGACCGGTCGAGCGAGCATGGACCTTATCCTCAACAAGATGGTGAAGTTTCAAAACAGTCATCACACCAACTGTCACTGGCTGATCGTATGGGATACCCGTCTTGCCATCGCGCAAGGTTTGCTTACCAAGAATCGGCATTGGATGACTGGTCGTATTGGTAATCTCCTGCGCAACTTCCAATACCCTTGCTTCAGCGATCCTGCCCGCATGACCCTGACTTTCGATCCACAAGCGCAGACATGCATTGATCGCCGCTTTATTGTATTCTTCGCGCATGTGCGGATCCACATCTTCTGGATGGAAGATCGTATCTGGATCGTACCCACGGTCACGGAGCCATTCCGAAGCTGTTGATAGGCGGGCGTAATCAGGGTCGTTCAGATCATACAGATCGTAGTCGCGTTCGCCCAGCCACTCTTCAAGATAAAGACGGCGCACTTCGTCATCATCCTGAATGGATTCAGGGTTATATTCCTGTCCTTTGATCCATTCCCAGGCGGTCGCAGCAACCTCCTTCCACGCCTGATCCACAATCCAGGCACGGGCGAGTTCTGCTTCGATCTCGTCTTCAGAGGCTCCATCAAATACAGGTGTCACTGCGCGATATCCGAGCCGTTTGGCGGCCCATCCAAGATGAACCTCCAATACCTGGCCAATATTCATACGGCCCGGAACACCAAGCGGATTCAAGATGATATCAACTGGCATGCCATCTTCAAGGAAGGGCATATCTTCGACAGGCACAACCTTCGATACCACACCTTTATTACCGTGGCGGCCCGCCATCTTGTCACCCGCTGTCAGCTTTCGGCGTTGAGCAACTGAGACACGCACCATCATATCCACACCTGCTGAGAGATCTGAATTCTCTTCGCGAGTAAAGACCTTTACATCAACAACTTTACCCCGTTCACCATGAGGCATGCGCAGGGAGGTATCTTTCACATCGCGCGATTTCTCGCCAAAAATGGCGCGCAATAGCCGCTCTTCAGGTGTAAGTTCCTTTTCACCCTTCGGTGTAATCTTGCCGACCAATATATCGTTCGGACCAACTTCCGCACCAATGCGGATAATGCCATTCTCGTCAAGATCTTTGATTGCATCTTCACCCACATTAGGGATGTCACGTGTAATCTCTTCGGGACCTAATTTGGTGTCACGAGCCTCAACTTCATATTTTTCAATATGGACGGATGTAAAGCGATCTTCCTGCACGAGGCGTTCAGAAATAAGAATGGCGTCTTCGAAGTTGCCGCCTTCCCAAGACAGGAAAGCGACAACGACATTCTGACCCAGGGCCAACTGACCACTTTCTGTGGAGGAAGAGTCAGCGATAATATCGCCTTTCTTGATCTTTTGTCCCTTGACAACTGCAGGACGCTGATCAATACAGGTGCTCTGATTGGATCTCTGGTACTTCCGCAACTGATAGGTATGGGGCCCGCCTCTTTCCCTGACGGTAATCGAATTACCAGTAACTGAAGTTACCTCACCATCTGCCTCTCCTACGACCACCTGACCCGAGTCAAGCGCGGCATGGTACTCCATGCCAGTTGAGACAAGAGGGACTTCCGGGCGAACAAGCGGGACAGCCTGCGCCTGCATGTTCGAACCCATCAAGGCACGGTTGGCATCATCGTGCTCAAGGAATGGGATCAACGCGGCGCTGATACCAACAACCTGATGAGGAGCAACATCCATATAATCAACTGCATCCGGTGTCGAGAAGATAAAGCCGGAGTGATAGCGGCAGGAGACACGCTCACGCACAAATTCCTTATTCCCTGTTAACGGAGCATTTGCCTGGGCAATTACATATTTATCTTCAGCATCGGCTGAGAGATAATCAAACTGATCGGAAACATGTGAAACGATGCTGACTGGATTGCCGGCTTTCGCAATCTTCTTCAACATCTTTGCCTCGATCACCTCACCGGCCTTAAACAGGACTTCTTCCGTTTTTGGATCAAGGACATTTTCCCGCAATGTGCGACCCTCAAGACGTTCATCATCGGGTTGCATGGTTCTAAAGACCTTTCGATATGGCGTTTCAATAAAACCATATTCGTTTACCCGTGCGAATGAAGCCAGACGTCCAATCAAGCCAATGTTCGGACCTTCCGGTGTTTCAATCGGACAAATACGTCCATAATGAGAATGATGTACGTCGCGCACATCAAAGCCTGCCCGCTCCCGACGCAGCCCGCCGGGACCGAGTGCTGAGAGCGTTCGCTTGTGACGCAACTCGGCAAGTGGATTGGTCTGATCCATAAATTGCGAGAGCTGCGAGGAGCCAAAGAACTCGCGCAACGCTGCGACGACCGGGCGAATGTTAACAAGTGTCACCGGCGATAATTGTTCCTGGTCGCGAATCGACATGCGCTCTTTGATCACGCGTTCCATGCGTCGCAGGCCGATGCGCAACTTGTTCTGGATCAACTCACCCACCGTCTTGACGCGGCGATTTCCAAGGTGGTCAATATCATCGGGCTTCTCGACTCCGTTATTGATCTGGATCATACGCCGGATAAGCCGGATCACATCGCCTTTCGTAACAGTACGATGAGGAATGGGAATCTCCAAATCAAGTTTTTGATTAAGCTTATAGCGACCAACGCGCTCAAGGTCATAATGGCGCTGATCGAACAACTGCTCTTCGAGGAATTGACGCGCATTTTCAAGCGTGGCCGGGTCGCCAGGACGCATCTTCTTGAAGAACTCGATCAGTGCAGCTTCCGCGATGCTCAGTCCGCCTGTAAGCTCCCATTCGGGCTCCTGTTTGAGCGTAGAGGCAATGAACAGGCGCTCAGGATTGTTATCCACATCCTGTAACAGGGACAACAACTCTTCATCTGAACCAGTCTTAAGCGGAGAATCCTTAATGCCGTCATCGACCGCGGCCAAAGCGCGCAGGAACACTGTGATCGGCACAGTGCGCTTGCGGTTGAATTTCAAAATAATGTAATCAGACTTGCGGGTTTCGAACTCCATCCACGCGCCGCGGTCCGGTATCAGTTTGGACATGGCAAGTGGACGGCCAGTCGCGCGGTCTGTGGGCGCCTCGAAGTAAACACCCGGCGAGCGGATCAACTGTGAGACGACGACACGTTCGGTTCCATTAATAATGAACGTACCCTTGTCGGTCATCTCAGGGAAGTCGCCGAGGAAAATATCCTGTTTGATCGGCTCTGGCACATCAGGACCGGCCAGCAACACGGAAACATAAAGCGGGCTGGCATATGTGAGATCACGTTCCACACATTCTTCAATATTATGTTTCGGCTCGCCAAACCAATACTTGAGTCCCCATTGTTTGGATTCTGGACCGCGGCTGGGAAAGTATAACTTCATTCCCTTGTTGTACGATTCAATAGGCGAAACCTCATGGAAGAGATCCCCAAGACCTTCACGCTTGAGGCGCTCGAACGAATCGAGTTGGACTTCTATTAGATTGGGGAGTTTGATATTAACGGGAATACGCGCGTAACTTTTACGTGGTAAAGAAGAAGACATTCAATTCACTCCTGACCTTGGTTGGGCCTGTACACATTGTTTACGAAGTACTGCCTTATCATCTAAACCTATCTTGGGTAAATTGAAGCCAAGCGTAGGCGGGCTAAAAGATTAGGGCGAGAAGCAGTAAACACACGAATCCATCCCGCACGGGTTTGGCGGGATAGCAAAATGTAATTATATACCAATGTTTACATATACGCAAGGGGCTTTTTTCTTTACCCCATTTCCTTTAGCCTGGTGTGATTCTATCACATTCTCGCGTTTGCGCAACTAGAGAGAGGCATACGGGGTTTTGACTGATAGGATCGCCAAATCACTTTCGGGAGGCACAATGACAACATCGCAGGCAACCATAAACGATAGACGTGAAATCTTTGGCTGGGCCATGTATGACTGGGCGAACTCAGCTTTCAGTACAACAGTCGGCACAGTCTTTCTCGGTCCGTACATCGCCTCTCTCGCGGCAACGGCGGCAGAGGTTTATTCCGATGGAATGGCTCGCTTCCTTGGTATTCCGGTTGCGCCAGATTCATTCCTCGCTTACTGTGTTTCATTCTCGGTCTTTATGCAGGTGCTTTTCCTGCCAATCCTTGGTGCTATCGCAGATTATTCGCATTTACGAAAACGCATGATGCAAATCTTTGCTACCATCGGTGCAGTCGCTACGATCTTTATGTTTTTCATCACTGGCGATCTGTGGTGGCTGGGAGGCGTTTTATTCATCATTGCTAATCTGGCATTTGGAGCGGCTATCGTCTTTTACAACGCCTACCTGCCGGATATTGCCAGCGAAGAGGAACGCGACCGCGTCTCATCCTATGGCTGGGCAATGGGTTATCTGGGCGGAGGTATTCTTCTTGCACTTAACCTGGCATTCTTTATTTTTAGCGAGGATATTGGTGTTCCAAGCAACCTTGCAGTGCGGATCAATCTCGCTTCTGCCGGAATTTGGTGGATGGGATTTGCTTTTATCACCTGGTCGCGCCTGCGCCCACGCCATGCCGCCCGCGCGCTCCCTGCTGGCGAAACCTATCTCAGTATCTCTTTCAAACAATTGGGAAATACACTGCGCGAAGTCAGAAACTTTCCTGAAACGCTCAAGTTTCTGCTGGCATACTTCCTTTATAACGACGGTATCCAAACCGTGATCGCGGTCTCTTCCACATTTGCTGCCGCGCCCCTCATTCGGGGTGGAGTCGGGCTATCACAAGATACCCTGATCGCGGTCATTCTGATGATCCAATTCGTTGCATTTGGAGGGGCATTGTTTTGGGGCAAACTTGCGAAGTGGATTGGAGCCAAGCAGGCCATTATTGTAAGTCTTGTGATCTGGTCTGCTGTCGTTATATTTGCCTATGGTGGCATGAAAGGAGAGAATCGAGTCACCGAATTCATGATCCTGGGAATCTTCATCGCTATCGTTCTCGGTGGATCACAAGCCATCAGCCGCAGTCTATTTTCACAAATGATCCCCGACGGCAAGGAAGCTGAATTTTATTCATTCTATGAAATCAGCGAACGCGGCACATCCTGGATCGGACCACTGGTGTTCGGTCTCGCCAATCAGCTATTCGGCAGTCTTCGCCCTGCCATATTGTCGCTCATCTTCTTCTTCATAGCAGGCTTGGTCTTTTTGCCGTTTGTAAATGTGACGAAAGCAATTGAAGATGTGAAGAAACATGATGCAACCCACGCTTAATGGGTTTTACAGCTTCGGCAAAACAATGGACTGCTGTTTCTGATACTTGCCCTTCTTGTCTGCATAGGAAATCTCACATTCTTCATCCGCTTCAAAGAAAAGGACCTGCGCCAGACCTTCATTGGCATAGATCTTCGCAGGCAAAGGAGTGGTATTCGAGATCTCCAATGTAACAAACCCTTCCCATTCCGGCTCAAAGGGAGTGACATTGACAATGATGCCGCAGCGCGCATAGGTGGACTTTCCCAAACAAATCGTCAGCACTTTACGCGGGATGCGGAAATATTCAACGGTGCGCGCCAGCGCAAACGAGTTGGGCGGGATGACACATACGTCGCCGATGTAATCCACCATGGATTTGGTGTCGAAGTTCTTCGGGTCGACGGTGGCGGAAAAGACGTTGGTAAAAATCTTGAATTCGTCCGCCACACGGACATCGTATCCATACGACGAAACGCCGTAAGAGACGACGCCGTTTCGCACCTGTTTGTCTTCAAACGGCTCGATCATGCGATGTTCGTGCGCCATCTTTCGGATCCAGTGATCAGGTTTGAGTCCCATAGTTTCTCTCCGTTTTGTTTGTCACCCTGAGCCCTTCGGCTCGCTCAGGATAAACTCCGCGAAGGATCTCTACTTATAAAATCTGAGATTCTTCGCTCACCTGCACTCCCCGGCACTTGCGCCCGGGGCAAGTGTGCGCCAGGTGCAAGTGTCGCTCAGAATGACATTCAATAAAACGAGCTATTTAACAGCAATAACCACTTGTGTGAGTTTTCCCGATTCTACTTCAACCCAGCGTTCGTAAAGCTGACCGTTGTACTTCAGAGCAATGCGATAATCCCCGGAGGGCAGGTCGCCCAACGCCGCGTTTTCATCTCCGGTCATCATATCGCGCGTGTACGTAGTGACATAATAAGATTTGACCCGCGGCCCATTTAGGTCAAGGTGATAATCGATTGTGAATTCTGCATATTGAAAATCAAAACCCTGATCGACGATGGAAATCATCAACGCTCCTAGTAATTTACCTCTTCCATCTTTGTTTGGAGCCAGCCACAGCTCGGGGTTTTGTGTCGCAGAATAATCTTGAACATCACGCCGGCGAACTTCAAAATGAAGATGGCTTCCAATTGCTGCACCGGTTCTGCCAACTTCACCGATCTTATCCGCCGCCAAAACTTCCTGACCTGCTTGGACATCGATCTTCGAAAGATGCGCATACAATGTGAACAGTCCATCGTTATGTTTGATGACAACCAGGTTGCCGTAATAATTTTGCCACGGGCTATAGATCGCTTCCTCATCTGGACCAGCAAAGATGACCATCCCATCCGCCGCGGCGTAGACTGGCGTGCCAGATCCATTTACGAACTCGACGCCGTGATGCGGTTCACGCGTCCCGTTGGCGGTTGACCCATACGGATACGTCGAATCCACGGAATCGTTCGCGGGCGGCTTCACGGGGCGTTGGAGGATAAAATGACCGTCGGTGATACAGAAGTCAACGGCGAATGGATCACATGCAACCGGTGTCATCGTCGAGAAGAGAAAAACGGGTATCGGTGTTGAGGTTGATGTTGGAATAGGCTCGAATACGGTCGGCGCAATAGTGGGCAGGCTTTGGGGAGTCTGAATCGGAACACAGGACTGAAGGATAATTAGGAAGATCAGGATGTTCTTTAATCGGTTCATAAAAGAAACGATCTGTCATTGCGAGAAGTGGCGCTAAAGGCGTCACGACGAAGCAATCTCCAACCTGCCGGAACGGTCTCCAATTCATCTGGAGATTGCTTCGTCGGGAAAAACCGCGAAGCGTCCTCGCAATGACGAGTTGCTATATCCCTCCACGCTCTTTGATCGTCTTGCGGATCTCCTTTTCGAGCTCATCTGCTTTTGTTTCAAGTTCCTTCAATTCATTCAGCAATTTCTCCCCGACCGATTTGTCTTCGAGCGAATTGAGATTGATCTTCACGTTGTAGCCTGCGGCTGTCAGCGCGGCGCGGGACAAGGCAAAGCCGGACATCGCATCGCTGATCACATTGACGTTGCCCTCCTTCGCGCATTTAAGAGCCAGCTCCATAACCTTGACCGCATCCTGCGCGACATGGAGTGGAACATGTGCCGCGTTCAGCATGGCGTTATGAATGGCCGCGGCACGGGACGCTTTTTGCTCTTCCGTCTCTTTTGACAACCTGAATGCGCCCATCACAGCCTCAAATGCAGACGCGTCGTCATCCACAGCCAGAGTTAATTCCTTGCGCAGCTTCTCAGCCATGACACGGATCGCCTGCATCCCGGCTTCCGCATGCGCATACTTCTTTTTGCCAATAGTGAGCCCCGCAACCATGGCGACGAGCGCAGCACCCATCGCGCCCGCGTACGCGGCGGCGGAGCCGCCCCCGGGAGTCGGTGTCGGGGCGGCTAACTCTTCGATAAACGATGGGCCGTTATCGGCTTGGGCTGAAGCGTGAGATTCGTAGAGGCGGGATTCCAAAATCTGCGCCTTGTCAAATTGATCCAGCTGCATGTACCAAACCGCGGCGTCCGTCAGCGCATCCTGCGGGATCAGCCCCACGAGTTCGCTGTGATGAATTCCAACTCCATAGCGCGCGGCTTCACGCCGGATCGTTTCGACGACGCGCGCAACGGGCGTCTCGCGATAGTTGGTGAGATTCAACGAGACCTGCGCACGTCGATCAACGAGCAAGCCAAGCGCTTTGACATAACGAAGCCCGCCCGAAGAATGACGGATGGCTTTGGCAATTTTTCTTGCGATCTCAACTTCAGACGTTGTGAGATAAACGTTGAACGCGATCAGCGGATTGCGCGCGCCGATGACGGTTGCTCCCGCCGCGCTAAGTTTGGATGGACCATAATCAGGCGCGCGGTCCGGGTCGGATTCGATCT
>DATDRD010000196.1:0-1748 GCA_035291925.1 Anaerolineales bacterium | reverse complement strand
TCACCCCTGAGCCTTTCGCGCGCATCACGCGCCCGACCGATTGGATCATTAGAAACGCGCCTGTGAGATTAACGTCGAGTACGCGATGCCAGTCCCACTCATCCATATCGAGCAATGAGACATGCGGCTGCACTGCCGCGTGGTTGATGAGAATATCCATGCTGCCGAAGTCATCCTGCACTTGTTTGACGATGTTCTGTGCAGCTACCTTTTTGGCAACGTCATCGATGTAAGCCCTGGCGCGTCCGCCCTGTGCGACGATCTGATCAACAACTTCCTCGACATTGACAGGCGAAATGTCGTTCGTGGCGACAATGGCTCCGTGTTCGGCAAATGCCTGTGCCAGTAATCTGCCGCTTCCTCTGCCTGCGCCTGTGATCAATACGACTTTATCCCTGAGCTTCTTCATCCGGTCTCGGTACGCTCCGCTGCTCGACCATCGCTTCACACAGCGGGACTCTATCCCGATTCTCGTATCCGTTCAAAGGTAATCCCAGATAGGGTGAAGGGTCAAGGGTGTTCCTGATATCCAGTTCGTTTTTGAATTGACCATTGCCGTCATCCTGGACAATTGAAAAGTGCAGGTGAATCCCCGTTGGGTTGTTCGGGTCGCCCGAATAATCCCCCTGGTAGCCAAGGAATGTGCCGGCCTCGATGAATTCTTCAGACGTGCCGGCAGGGAATTCGGGAGAGATGAAGGAATTACCATTCTGGTCAGCCATGTGGGTGTAATAGAGCCAGATCTGACGACCGGGTTGAAGCGGATCGCTGGGTACGCGCACGATGACGGCGGATTTCCATTCGGGCAGGCGAGTTAGGTACCCGGGATACGCGGCAATGACGCGCGTGATGCCCACGTCTGTCCCGGCGAAGATGTCTATGCCTTGATGGGTATGACGCAGACCGAAGGAGTCACCCCACAGGAAACCGGCAAATCCATCGGTGGGGAAAAGGAACGGGGCGGAGCCGCATTGGGTTCCGGCTGCCAGCTTCCAGTCTGGGTGAGAGGCGGGGTTCCGCCTCCACTGATGGAACTTGTCGAGGCGCGCGGCGTTGGGTCGATACGTGTAATAGGCGGTCGCCGCGGCAGCGATCACTGTTACGAATAGGATTGAAAGCATGAGAAATCGTTTGGACATAAGGGAGGATTATACCTTCCCGTATGTAACTTTCTCCCTCTTGAATCTAATTCAAAAAGCAGGTAATATATGGATGTAATTTTAGATGTATTTTGTGTCCACCTGAGAGGTACGAGATAAAACCTCGAAAAGGTAAACCCACTGCGAAGTGGGGACGCAAAGTTATGGATCCCGCCGCCGCGGGACCGCCAGACTGCCGAAAGGTTCCTTTCGGCGTTTTCGTTTAATACCCATTGTTTCACGGAAAGGAGGCGCATAGGATACACATTTCAAGCAAGGCTCATTCAGTATGCGCGCATATTTTTAGTACAAATCCTATTCGGAGGGCACAATGAAACACAAACTACTTGCTTTACTCAGCATTCTTATGATCATAGGAGTGCTGCCGGGGGCGGCGCTGGCCGCGCCGATGGCTTCCAGCGGTGTCGGTGATGATCCCACCTTTGTTCAAAAAGAGGATAACCGACCCGACCCGTTGACCACCCAGCAACTGGAATTAAAAAAACGGGCACTTGATGCCAAGATCAACGGCAAAGCCAAGGGCAAGGTTCACGAAGTGGCTCGCGGTCAATACGTTGAACTGGTCCGCGAAGGCGAAGGCGCTCTGTG
>DATDRD010000195.1:0-7211 GCA_035291925.1 Anaerolineales bacterium | reverse complement strand
GGGGTGCCCGCCGCGCTCATCATTCCATTGGACGCTGCGCCTCCTGAAAAGTCCGATGATGAAGTATGGGAGCGCCTGATGAAAATTGGGGAGGAACTGGGAAAAGGCTGGCAAAGCGAGAAGAGCGCAGTTGAAATCCTTTCAGAGATGCGCCGATGAATCCGCCTGTCACTATTGACGCCAGCGTTTTTGTAAGTGCATTTACGCCGTCTGAACCTGCTCATCAGGCGAGCAAGGCATTTATGCTCAAAGTGCGCGAGCAATCCGTTCCCATCATTGTGCCTGTACTTGTTTTGCCTGAAATATCCGCCGCCCTATCACGCGGGCAGGGTAAGCCTGAACCAGGGTTATCGTTCGTGCAGGAATTACGAAACTTTCCCAACACCACTTTTATAGATGTAAATAAGAACATTGCCGATCTCGCGGTCGAAATTGCCGCGCATAACCGTCTGCGCGGCAGTGACGCAGTCTACGCCGCGGTCGCTTTGCGATTTGGGACGGAGTTAATTACGCTGGATAGAGAACAATTGGACAGGTTGCCGAGGGTTTTGCCCGTGCGAGAGCCGTGAACTAATAGAGAAAGAAAGGGGAGTGCTATTTATGGCAAGTCAAGCTTGGCCAGCACCTTTTCCACTTCATCAAGAAACTCACTGATTTCCACTGACCTTTTCCCTTCCTTGCTTGTGTCATGCTCTTCAGGCGTGCGATGAGTATGTCTGTGCCAATGGCCATCCAGTTCATCGCGAGCATACAAACGTTGACCGTTATAGATCAATGCCAAATTCGTAGTTTGATATCGGTCGTTTCGATAGATTTGAAAAAACAAATCATGGGAAATATACAGGCGTATCTTGACGAGCCTTAGAGTCTGTTCGAGCACATCCATGCGAACAAAGTACTTGCGCCGCTTAACTTCCGTCCCTAAAGTGGCGGGTAAATCTGATGCCTTCACGCTTTTTTCCGTATAGCCTTGAGCCGCTTGATCTCATCTTGCATGTCCGCGATGCCTGTCTCAGCCAGTTCCCAGTCAAAGTAATCCTGCTCTGTTGTCGAATCAGGCTTGGAAGCAAGTATCTCTTTGCGAAAAGCAGCAAAGTCATGCGCATACTTCTTTTTGAACTCACGCGCCATTGTTTGATACTTGATCAGATTCTTTTGAGCACGTTCCAGCAATAATTCCACAATCGCCTGCTCAGGAGGTAGGTTTGGGAACAATCGCCGTGCACTGGATTCAATAGTAGCTGGTAAAGCCATAATTACCTCTTCCATTGATTATATCGCCTAACTTGCATAGCAACCTGGGCCTGCCCTTGCATGTTATTGATGAATATTCCCCACCAGTCCCAACTCAGGCGCGATCCTTCTCATTGCCAGAATTACATTCCCCACGTGCTCCCATAGCTCGATACCGAATTCCTGCGCGGCGTGTTCCATTTCAGCGCGGGATGTGCCCGCCGCGAAGGCTTTATCCTTCCATTTCTTTTTGACGGAAGAAGGCTCAAGGTCGTACAACGAACGCGATGGACGCACCAGTGCGACGGCGGTAATTAATCCCGTGATTTCATCGCAGGCGCAAATGGCTTTGCGCACTAATGTGTCGCGCGGCATGGACAGATGATCCGCATGACTCAAGATATCCTGGATGATCTCTTCAGGGACGCCGCGCTCGCGCAGGATCGGCGCACCGTCCTGCGGATGTTGTTCAAGAGTCGGGTGGATCTCCCAATCGAAATCATGAAGCAGGCCGATCAATCCCCATGTCTCCACATCTTCGCCGAACTTCTCAGCGTAGAAGCGCATGGCGGCCTCGACGGAAAGCATGTGGCGGACAAGTCCTTCATTTTTTACAAATTCACGAGCAAGGGCAAGAGCTTCAGCGCGGGTCATAACTACCTATACTTTGTCACTCTGAGCGCAGCGAAGAGTCTACCGTTTAAATGCGAGACTCTTCAGTCGCCCGGTTTCGACACCTGCACTCCCTGGCACTGCCCGCCAGGACAAGTGTGCGTGCGGTGCAAGTGTACGCCGCTCCGCGGCTACTCAACCAACGGCTCCTTCAGAGTGACATGATTGAAATCATTTAGAAACTCGTCGAAGTTTCCAATCCATATTGCGTTGCGAGTTCATCGAGCAGGGCCTCCACATCATCAAGGAAACGATCCAATCCTTCCACGCGCGCTGCGAAGCCGGGAGCGGTCAAGCCCAGTTGACCGCAGGTAGAGCGCCATGATTCCAAGGCAGGTTCAGGCAGAACATCGGCGGCAAGGGTCCATGTTTGCAATAACGGCCAGAGCGCGGCGCGTGGGTTATCGCTCACAAGAATTGCCTGAATTGCCTTCTCGTAGTAATTCAGGCGCGCGGGATGGATGCGCGGGTCCACGCGATTGCTTTCCATTGCAGATTCAAACGCCAGTTTCCATTCCGGCATCCATGCACTCATGATGGATGGATCCAATTCAGAGGCGCCCAGCAAGCTAATTAACCCTGCGTTCATTTCCGGACGTTGAGCCGTTTCGGCTCTCGACGTGAACTCCAGCATCAGACGGCGCTCCTGCAACGGCGGGCCCGAGAGTTCCGCCACGGCATTGACCGCGTGATACAGTGACTTCATGTACTGCGCCACATCCTGCGGTGTGACCGTATCGCCGGTCTCAAGCAGGTCGCGCCAGATCTGGCGTGCGTGTGAGAGCAGAATGCGGGAACGCTGCAATGCAGGAGCCGGCGCATTGAACTCAAAACCCGCCCGCAATCCAGCCTGCACAAACTCGAAGAACTTCTCACGCTCGTAAAGAAGCAGAGGATCATACATCTCCCAGCCCAGCCACGGGTCGAGGCGCAGCTCGCGGGGCCGCTTGAACTCAGTCCTGGCACGGCGACTGATATCCAGGTGGAAATCAGGCGTGAGTCTCACAAATTCGCGCCTGTGCTTTGGCTCGCTGGCGTGGACAAAGATTACATCAATATCCGCCGTGCCGCCCAGGATGGGATCTGTATCGGAGGCAAGCGTGCCTGTCAGATACGCAGCAATGATATCGGGATCGTTGAAGGCGCGCTGTTGCGCGGTCTCTTTGGCGATTCGGATCAGTGATTCACGCGTGACTCGCATAAGGCTCCATTATTCGTCCTGACTGTGCTGGACGAAGTTTGTCGTCGAAGGGCGACTTTTCCAAAAACATGCGCTTCGTCTGCGCTCGCCTAGCGGCTTACTCCGCTCAGCGCGAATTAATCAGGCAGGGGCAATGTCTGTTGAAAAGGCGGCAGGCTAAGGCTTTGTCTGATGCGGTTCTCTATCAATTTCAAATCTTCAGGGTTCTGGATAACGTTCAGGTTATTTGTATCAACGATCAAAACGGGCGCATGGTCAAAAGGCTTTGCAAAGAAATCGTCGTAAGCGTGATTGAGTTCGTCAATATAAGAGCGTTCCATTTGCCGCTCATAAGAACGGTCGCGCAAGGCAATGCGCTGCATAAGCGTATCGGTGCTGGCTTGCAAGTATACAAGCAAATCCGGTTTTTGGATTTTCTCCGCCAGCGCTTCATGTACTTTGTAATACATGTCGAGTTCGTCACCTTTGAGATTGATGCGTGCAAAGAGAGCATCCTTGGCAAATGTGTAATCAGCAAGGAGGTTTCTGCCAGTTGAGATCATTTCGTTCACGGTGCGCCGCTGTTGATGATAGCGGCTCAACAGAAAGAATATCTGCGTTTGAAACGCATATCGCTCGCGGTCGCTATAGAAATCGGAGAGAAACGGATTCTCCTCAAAGACCTCCAAAAGTATTTCGGCGTTAAAAGTATTTTGAAGAAGGCGGGCCAGGGTGGTCTTGCCGACTCCGATGACCCCTTCGATGGCAATATACATGGGCAGGCTCCCGGAGTGAAGTGAGTTAAGGATACCATAACCCTTCGACTTCGCTCAGGGTGTGTCAGGTGTCCAGTTTCATGAAAGATGAAAGAGGAACATGTGAAAAGAAAAGCCCTCACCATTTGGCAAGGGCTGACTGATCGCTGTTCACTGATTACTGAACATTGGCCACTTCCAACTCTTCCTGTTTCTTGAACTGGCTCATATACAGGTCGTAATAGAAGCCTTGTTTTGCCAGCAGTTCGTCGTGCCTGCCGCGTTCGATGATCTGACCATCCTTCAATACCAGGATCACATCTGCGTTGTGGATGGTTGACAGGCGATGGGCGATGACGAATGCCGTGCGACCTTCAAGCAACTGGTCGAACGCTTTTTGGATAAGACGCTCGGTTCGTGTGTCCACGCTCGAGGTGGCTTCGTCCAAAATGAGGATGCGCGGGTCTGCAAGCGCGGCGCGCGCAATGGAAAGCAACTGGCGTTGTCCCTGTGAGAGGCCTGAACCGCGTTCGCCCAGAACGGTCTGATATTTATCGGGCAGACGTTCAATGAACGAATCGGCATTCGCGAGCTTGATGGCGGCCATCACTTCCTCGTCGGTTGCATTTGGTCGTCCAAAGCGGACATTTTCCATCACAGTCGTACTGAACAGGAATGTATCCTGAAGAACGATGCCAATCTGTTCGCGCAGACTCTGCATGCTGACGTCGCGCACATCAATGCCGTCGATTTTGACCGAGCCATTCGTCACATCATAGAAGCGCGGGATCAGGTTGATGATGGTCGTCTTGCCCGCGCCGGTCGGGCCGACGATGGCGATAGTTTGCCCGGGTTGCGCGGTGAATGAAACATCTCTTAAGACAGGCACGCCATCTTCATAGGAGTGGGTCGCCTGCTCAAATTCAACCAGACCCTTGATCTCAGGCATTTCCTGCGCGGCAGGCTTATTGTTCACAGCAGGCTTTTCATCGAGAATGGTGAAGATACGTTCCGCGCCCGCAATGGCGTTTTGAATATTCGTCCACAGAACTGCAATTTGTTGGATGGGCTGGTTGAAGCGTTGGACATATGCAAGAAAGGTCACAACCAACCCAAGCGTGACCGTTGTGCCAAAGAGTGTTTGTCCTTTGAGCAGGTACCATCCGCCCACGCCCGTAACGATCGCCAGCGCAACATAAGATAGCGCTTCCAACGTCGGGGCAAGCGCAGAGGTGTATGCCACGGCGCGCACATTTGCATCCCGGTTCGCGGCATTGACCTCCTTGAACTGTTCGATGTTTTCATCCGCACGATTGAAAGCCTGCACCTCGCGCACTGCCGCAATGCTTTCCTGCAACTCGGCATTGACATTGCCTATTTCTTCGCGCGATATACGGAAGGCTTTGCGCGCCTGCCCGGAGAAGTACAAGGTTGCGAGGAACATGACCGGCGCAACAGCCAATGACAGCAAAGCGAACGGCAGATTGGTGGTGACCATGTTATAGGACACCCACACCAGGGATAGAATGCCCCCAAAGACGTTGACCAGCGCGAATGAGAAAGCCTGCTCGATGGCGGTCGTATCGTTGGTAATGCGGCTCATCAAGTCACCTGCTTCGTGCTCGGAGTAATAACTCAGTGAGAGGCGATGCAATTGCTCGAATACTTCCACGCGCAGGACGCGCAACACGTGCTGGCCCGTCCATGCCATGGTGAAGAAGGTCAGGCCTGTAAGGATGGCACCGAGAACAAACAAACCGATCATGACCATGATAAGACGGAACAAGCCTTCAGTGCGTTGGTCGCTCGTCATGTTCGCGGGGTCAGGAGTCTGGTATCCGCCGAGGGAGAACGCGTTATAAATGAGTTTGCGTGTGGGCGATAACGTGGACGGATCGTTCGTGGCAAGGTAACAGCTGGATGAGGTTTGTTCGGACGGCGAACCAGCCTGGGCGTCGCCCTGAGCCTGTCGAAGGGGTGCGAAGGAAGCGAATCCTCCAAATGCGGAAGCACCCGCCGGGACGAGGAAACAATCCGTTGCCTGACCCGTCAATTCGGGAGTCGTGACCTGAGTCCAGGTTGAAACAACAACGAAGACGACTGCCAGCGCGATCATATACCAGTACTGGATGAAATATTTGCCAAGCCGGGCGAGGGTTTCACTCAGCGCGCGCGGCTTGATGGTTTCCTGATTCAGCATGCCACCGAAGCGGCCGTGACCCATCATTGGCCAATCCTCCTGTAACAGACCCTGAAGGTTTTAAGTTGAAAATTCCTAATCATGTTGATGCCCTGTAAGAAACCGTTAGGGTCTCTGAGTTTCTCGTAAAAGTTGAGAGTTGTAAATTTCCGCGTAGATGGGGCTGTCTTCCATCAGGTCGGCGTGATTGCCCTGCGCGACGATCGCACCCTTTTCAAGAACAAGGATCTTATCGGCATTGATCACAGTGCCGATGCGTTGCGCAATGACGAACGATGTGCGGCCATACATGAGTTGATCGAGTGCTTTTTGAATCTGCGCTTCGGTGTTGAGATCAACGGATGAGGTCGAGTCATCCAGGATGAGGATGCGCGGGTTGAGAAGCAGGGCACGCGCGATGGCGACGCGTTGCTTCTGTCCGCCAGAGAGTGTCTGACCGCGCTCACCGACGTGCGTGTTGTAACCCTCGGGAAAGGATATGATGAAGTCATGCGCGGCCGCAGCTTCTGCAGCAGATTCGATTTCCGCCTGCGAGGCGTCGGGTTTGCCAAAGGCGATGTTCTCGCGAATCGTCCCACCGAACAAGGTTGTTTCCTGAAGAACGATCCCAATTTGTGAACGAAGCGAATCGAGAGTCACATCGCGTAGGTCATGGCCATCGATCGTGATCCTGCCCTCGCTCGGGTCATAGAAGCGCGGCAACAGGTTGATGATCGTTGTTTTGCCTGACCCTGTCGCGCCGAGTAGCGCGATCGTCTCACCCGATTTCGCTTCAAACGAGACGTTATTCAAAACGGGTTCACCTCCACCGAAATAACGGAAGGTCACGTTCTCGAATTTAACATTTCCATTCACTGCGGGGAGTTTGATTGCGTCAGGCTTATCCACGATATCAGACCTGGCATCCAGAATCTCAAAGATACGCTCGGCGGACGCGCCAGCCTGTCCCATTTGCGTGATGATCATGCCGAACATCATGATGGGGAAGAACAGATACATCAAGTAGAGGGAGAACTCCTGCCAGGCGCCGAGACCAAGCGTGCCCGCGATAATTTGCTTGCCGCCCACATAGAGGATCGCGGCCTGTCCGAGATTCGCCACCAAAAACACGAACGGGAACATAAAGGTGAACAAGCGCGAGACCGCGATCTGCTGGTTCATCGTCGCATCC
>DATDRD010000194.1:0-6400 GCA_035291925.1 Anaerolineales bacterium | reverse complement strand
GGGCTTCGAGCGCGAGTTGCCGCACTTGATGTTATTCCCCAGGTCGGGCAGCGCGCGCTCGAAGCCCAGGCTCATCTGCCCGCTTTCGCCCTCCAGCACCTTCAAGAGCAGGCTCAGCTTGGTCACTTCCACCGCCTGCGCGTCGATGTCCACGCCGAAGATGTTGTTGAGCAAAATTTCCTTCTTCTTGGCGGTGGTTAATTTCCAGCCATCTTTGGATTGATAAATAACCGCGTCTTTGCCCTTCGCCCACTTCTCAGGGTCATGTTCCGCGTCAGCGTACCACTGCAGGTGCCAATCCAGCAAATATTGAAACGCGCCCAAAAGGAAAGTCCCCGAACCGCAGGCGGGGTCCAGGATTTTCAAACGCGCCGCTTCCTTTGGCGTCAATCCCAGCAACAATTTTCCAAGCGTATTGATAACGATGTAATCCACGATAAACGTCGGCGTGTAAAACACCCCGCCAGCTTTGCGGACTTCGGGCTTCTCCTCCACCTTCGCCTGATGCCCAGCCGTGAGCCGAATCACCTTGCCAAGAAATTGCTCGTAGATCTGCCCCAAAATATCCGCAGGGATTTGCGAGAACACGTACGGCGCGGGGTAATACAAATCCTTGATGATGTCTTTCAAGACCTTGTCGTCCACCTCCAAATGCGGTGTGAACGTATCCGCGTGCCCGCGTCCCTTTTCCTCTTTGAAGTGGAACAAGCCGGAGTTGTATCGTCTATCCGCGCGCTCGAACAACTTGACTAACTCGCCATACAACCCCCTCCCGTCCTCCCCCAAATCCGCACTACTTTCTTGTCGGGACGTCTTATCGCCTGCGGATTTGGGGGAGGTGCCCGAAGGGCGGTGGGGGTTGATTAAATCCTGTAATTGATTCTCTGATTCGAATCCCCGATCTTCGCAAATCCGCAAAAAGATGATTCGGTCAATGATCATCTGGACTGCGAAATTTAGATCCCGTTCATTCTCGACACTTCGACTGCGCTCAGTGCCAGCCCTCGGCTTGTTCCGCAAAGCCAGGTTTTTCGCCAACGCCTCGCGCCAGCCCTCGATCTCGGCGAGGAAGGCATCGTCCACTTCGGCGGTGCCTTTCTTCTTTGCCGCACTGTTGGCAAATTTATCGAAGCCTCCCTTCATCACCGCGTCGTACGAAAAGATGGACGCGATCTCACCCCACTTCTCCACGTACTCCTTGTAATTCAACAACAGCACGCGGCCCGTCCTGACCTTGTCACTGGGCGTGGGCCTGCTTCGGCATTCATATACCGCAAACTCTTCGAAGTCCGTGAGAATGCCAAGCGGCAGTTTCGCCGACCAGACATAACGGCGCAATTGAAAAGCAAATTCGGGATTGGTTTCTATTTTGACGGACGGCTTCTTCGCTTCCACAAAAAACTTGCGCTCTTTCCCGATCTTGAACGCGTAATCCGGAGCCTTCTTCACCCCTTCCACTTCCAGCGAATCTTCGTGGATGACGTGCTTGTATTCTTCGGCGTTGCCTTCCTTGTTGAGCACGTCCCAGCCTAACGCTTCGAAGAACGGATTCAAAAACTCATTCCGTAACTGCGTCTCGTTATACTTCCCCGAACGATACGCATCCAGATGTTCCTCGAAGCGATTTACAAGCTGACGGATATTTTCAGGTGCTGGCATGTGATTTGTCCCTGTTGGATGGGTCAATTATAGCAAACTACATCGTGCCGCACGCATGTTTGACATGCGTATTTGACCTGAACTGGGAAATACAGCCTGAAATTTCTTCCAAAAAGCCTGGTAAATTTTGAGACAAGCGGTAACTGCTGTAAAACCGTGGATCGATTGGAAAGGTGAAAGGAAGAGGTTAGAGCAGTCAGAATGGCAAATCATCGTATAATACAGAACCCTCATATTGGAGGGTCATTTTTTGTGCCCTTATGATCAATCCTGAAGACAATCAAGATACATCTTTTATTCATCGCACCACAAAGCAGGAACCAACTCGTAATTTTAGTCATTACCTGATCGGTCGTCCGCTTCAAACCGCGGATGCTCCACACCAGACGATCGGCAAAGCAGTCGGTCTGGCCGTCTTCGCCTCAGACGCGCTGTCGTCCACGGCGTATGCAACCCAGGAGATCCTTGTCATCCTCGCCGCGGCGGGGACTGTGGCATTCGGTTACGTTTTCCCCATTTCAATCGTCATTGTTGGGTTGCTCGCCATTGTTGTTATTTCCTACGAGCAGATCATCCATGCCTATCCTGATGGTGGGGGTGCATACGTTGTTGCGTATGACAACCTGGGTCGTTTCCCTGCACTGGTCGCGGCAGCCGCGTTGTTAATTGATTACATTCTTACGGTATCCGTCTCGATTTCCTCGGGAGTGGCGCAGATTGTTTCAGCATATCCAGACCTGTTTAGCTACCGTGTGCCCATCTGCATCGCCTGCGTGTTTCTGATTACAGTGATCAATTTGCGAGGTGTGCGAGAATCGGGGGCGGCGTTTGCTTTTCCAAGTTACTTTTTTATTGTGATTATGTTTCTGACGATTGGGACAGGTTTGTTCCGCATGTTCACTGGTTCATTGGGAACGGTAATTGATCCTCCGGAACTCGAGCACTTCGGTGAAGCTGTATCAGGTATAACGGCGTTTCTCCTCCTCCATGCGTTTTCAAGCGGGACCGCGGCTCTTACGGGTGTGGAAGCGATCTCGAACGGGATAACAGCTTTCAAGGAACCACGCAGTCGTAATGCAGGGATCACATTGATTTGGATGGCGTTCATTCTCGGTCTTCTATTTACAGGAATTTCCTTCCTCACAAAAGAGATAAAAGCCGTGCCGTCTGAGACAGAAACTGTCATCTCACAACTGGCGCGCACAGTTTATGATGGGCAAGGTTGGCTTTACCTGTTCGTGATCGTGGGAACAACGGTCATCCTCATTCTCGCCGCGAACACCGCATTCGCAGGCTTCCCGCGTTTGAGCGCCATGCTTGCGAAGGATGGATTCATGCCGCGCCAACTGACCTATCGCGGCAGTCGTCTTGTGTATTCCTATGGGATCGTTTCGCTTGCGGGGGTGGCAACGTTGTTGATCATCATTTTCCAGGCAAGCGTTACCCGCTTGATCCCGCTCTATGCCATCGGCGTATTCCTTTCCTTCACACTTGCGCAGGCAGGCATGGCGCGTCGCTGGTGGCGTTCGGGCCGCCTCGACCCTGAAGATACTATACGAGTGCACGCCCATAATTTGCGATATGAAAAAGGCTGGCTCATCAAGATGCTCAGCAATGGATTCGGCGCACTCTGCACAGCCGTCGTGATGTTCGTGTTTGCCATTACAAAATTCAGAGATGGCGCATGGATCGTATTGATCCTTACACCTGTTATGATCGGAATTTTTCTCTGGATTCACCGGCATTATTCGGGGCTGGCGAAGCGTCTCTCTCTTGAAAAATATGGAGAACCGCCGCCTTATAACGTGCGGCACCGGGTGATTGTCCCGATCAGCAATGTGCATCAAGGTACGCTAGCTGCGCTTCGGTACGCGCGCACGTTATCGGAGGATGTAACAGCCGTCCACGTCTCGTTAGAACCGGAGGATACGGAAAAGGTCCGCAAAAAGTGGGAAAAATGGGGAAGAGGCACCCGGCTCGTCATCGTGGATTCTCCTTATCGCCTCTTTCTGGAACCGTTGCTGGGTTACATCGATGAAATCCTCTCCAGCCGCCAGGCCAACGAAGCCATTACGATTGTTGTGCCGTATTTTGTTCCCCGAAGAAGAGCCCATAAGGCTTTGCACATGCAGACCGCCGAAATGCTGCGCCGCGAACTGCTTACCACGCCTGGTGTGGTCATCACCGAAGTCCCGTATCAAACCCCTTAGGCGTATTCCAATTTTGATGATTTGGACTATAATCATTTCCACTCCTCGCTTTGCGCGGGGGTGTCTTTTTGTTGGTAGTAAAGAAATCCATGTTAACCCCTGAAAACGATCAAACCGAAATCATGCGGCGGCAAAGCGATTACGCGCCGCCGCGTTCCTTGAGTCACTGGTTTATTGGGCGGCCATTATCCACAGCCGACGCACCGCATCAAACCATCGGGAAAGCCGTTGGCCTTGCTGTTTTCGCGTCTGATGCCCTGTCCTCCACTGCATACGCCACACAGGAAATCCTGGGTGTACTGGCTGTTGCAGGGGCGATGGCATATGACTTTGTTTTTCCGATTTCGATTGCCATTGTTGCGCTGCTGGCAATTGTGACCATTTCCTACGAGCAAACCATTCACGCCTACCCGGGCGGTGGTGGCGCATATATCGTATCCAGAGATAATCTGGGTGAATCACAGGCACAGGTTGCGGGCGCGGCTCTTCTAATGGATTACATTCTGACCGTCGCGGTATCCATTTCAGCGGGCGTTGCGCAAATTGTCTCTGCCTATCCGTCACTGGATGATCTCCGCGTTGAAATCGCTGTGGGAGCGGTATTCATTATCATGCTCATTAATTTGCGCGGCGTAAAGGAATCCGGCAAAGCTTTTGCAGTTCCGACATATTTCTTTGTTGTGATGATGTTCACCACAGTGGGGATTGGATTATTTCGCTACTTCACCGGCTCGCTGGGAACTGTCGTTGATCCGCCCGAAGTCCATCTCGTCCATACGGTTGCACCCTTCACCGCCTTTTTATTGCTTCATGCATTTGCAAATGGAACCACCGCATTAACCGGTGTGGAAGCCATTTCAAATGGGATCACAGCCTTCAGGGAACCTCGCAGTCGCAATGCTGGAATCACCCTGATCTGGATGTCCATGATCCTTGGAACGCTATTTCTCAGCATCTCATACCTGACAGGAAAAATTGCAGGGGTGTATTCGGAGGATGAAACGATCATTTCCCAACTGACGCGTACGATATTCGACGGACGGGGTTCAATGTATCTCGCAACGATTACCGCAACCACAGTCATCCTTCTTATGGCCGCCAATACAGCTTTCGCGGATTTTCCCCGTTTGAGCGCGCTGGCAGCAGGAGATGGATTTCTGCCGCGCCAGCTCACCTTCCGCGGCAGTCGTCTGGTTTACTCTAATGGTATTGTCACGCTTTCGGTCATTGCATCGATCCTGATCATCATCTTCAAAGCCAGTGTTACTTCACTGATCCCACTGTACGCCATCGGCGTATTCCTTTCCTTCACACTTTCGCAAACAGGCATGGCAAGACGCTGGTGGAAGATCGGACAACTGAGAGAAGACGAACAGAGGATTGAACCAGGATCGGTCTTGCGTCATGACAAAGGCTGGCGATTCAAGATGTTCGTAAATGGATTTGGCGCCCTCTGCACAGCCATCGTCATGGTTGTTTTTGCGGTGACCAAATTTGCCGAAGGGGCGTGGGTCGTACTTATCCTTATCCCATTGTTGGTCGCAATGTTCTTCACCATCCACCATCACTATAAAGATCTTGCAAGCCATCTCACACTGGACAAGTTTAGTGGGCTACCTGCACGCCGCACACGCCATCGTGTCATACTGCCGGTCAGTGGAATCCACCAGGGTGCGCTGGAAGCCTTGCGCTATGCCAAATTACTTTCAGATGATGTGACGGCCATCCACGTTTCGATTGATCCTGCAGAAGCTGAGAAAGTCCAGAAGAAATGGAAAATCTGGGGAGAGGGGACGCGCCTCATCATTCTCGATTCTCCTTTCCGCTTGTTTATCGAGCCTTTGCTGGAGTATATTGAAGAGATTATTGACAACCGCCAGCCGAATGAAACGATCACCATCGTCGTCCCGCAATTCATTCCATCAAAACGCTGGCATCAGGCCTTACATATGCGGACGGCAGATTTTTTGCGCCAGGAGTTATTATCCAAACCTGGGGTCGTCGTCACGGACGTTCCCTATCAGGTACGTGAGGAACAGAAGGAGTCAGTCTTATGAATTTCATTATCGTCGGATGCGGTCGTGTTGGGGCAGAGTTAAGTCATCATTTGTTCAAGCGCGGACATCAGGTCGTTGCCGTAGATAGCAACAAGGAGGCTTTCAACCGGCTGCACCCCGATTTTCGCGGGCGCACGCTGGAGGGGGAAGGGTTGGCAGAAAGTGTGCTCGAACGTGCAGGCATCCGCGAAGCGGACGGGTTGGCGGCAGTCACGAATTCAGATACGTTGAACGCGGTCGTGGCTCATACCGCACGCGAGTTCTACAATGTCCCGGTCGTGGTCGCGCGCAATTATGACCCGAATCTGCGGGCGGTGCTCGAAGCGTTCGGTTTGCAGATCGTCGGTTCCACTTTTTGGGGAGCGCAACGCGTGGAAGAGCTGCTCATGAACCCCTTGCAGAAAATGGTCTATTCGGCAGGCAACGGCGAAGTGGAAGTGTATGAGGTGCGGATCCCTGAAGAATGGAATGGCC
>DATDRD010000193.1:0-4822 GCA_035291925.1 Anaerolineales bacterium | reverse complement strand
ATTACCCGATACCGAGCATGGCTGGTCAGCGTATCGTTCGATGGGTCGTTCAAGTGAGGCAGGACCTCAGAAGCATATCAAACTGCTCAACCCGCGCCCCGAGATAACCAGTGTTTTGGAAATGGTTGGGTTCAACAGTGTGTTTGATGTGTTTACGGATCTCGATGAGGCAGTGAAGTCATTTTGATCGTGCAGGCGATGTGACGACAATAGGTCATGTCGCCTTTTGATTTAATGTCATCGTTCAACTGCACGTATTTATTGGAGACATCATGACACGCAATCTCGGCAACTACTTCATTATCGCCCTTGTCATACTAAACATTGTCGTCTGGCTGGTTTTCCCGCCTGTGGACGATGGCCGCGAGAATTTCGTGCGCCAGTACGCGGGCGAGATCATTGGCTCGACCAATATCATCCTGATGGCTTGTTCGCTGTTTCTATCCACACGGCCGAAGTGGGCCGAACAGTATTTCGGAGGCCTGGACAAAATGTATGTAACGCACCGTCATACATCCACGGCCGCGTTCCTGCTGATCTTCGTCCATGTGTTGACCGTTCCCATCTCGGTAACCGGTTGGAAACTCGGCAACTATCTCGCCGTTATCGCTTTCACCGGCATCGTTTCCATTGTTCTCATCAGCCTCGCTCCGCGTATCGCTTTTTTGAACAAACTTACGGGCGGCACTTACGAAGGTTGGAAGAATTTAAAAAAGTACATTGGTATCTTCTTTATCATCGCCTTTATCCATTCATTGACGGTTAAAAGCCCCCTCGACGCGTTCATCGCCATCAACTGGGTGCAGATCTTTTTCATCATTGGGACAGTTTCGTATCTTTACACTGAAATCTTCGGACGTTTTTTTAAAAAGTATTTGCCGTACGCAGTGGAAGCGGTCAAACATCCCAACAACTCAACCACCGAAGTGACCCTGCGCGCCAAAAAGGACTCCATCCAAAAGCAACGCGCGGGACAATTCCTGTTCGTGCGCTTCCCACGTGACAAGGATTTGAATGAGTCCCACCCCTTCACCATCTCCAGCGCTCCTTCCGAGGATGTTCTGAGGCTGACCATTAAAGCCAGCGGGGACTTCACTCGAGAGTTGTTCGCCCAGCTAAAGGAAGGCGCGGATGCCATTGTCGAGGGCCCGTATGGCATGTTCAATTACAAAACAGGCGGCCCGAAGCAGGTTTGGATCGCGGGCGGAATTGGTCTGACGCCTTTCCTTTCCTTCCTGCGAGATATGGATGGCAGCCTCGCGCACGATGTAGACCTTTACTATACTGTTCGTCACCCTGAAGAGGCCATATTTCTGGAGGAGATCGAAGCCGCGGATCAAAAGAATCCGCGCCTGAAAGTCTACATCCGGTACTCGGCCAAAGACGGTTCATTGAAAATCGAAGATATCGTAAAAAACGCGGGCGGAGATGTACACAGCCATCATGTCTACATGTGTGGACCATTACCCATGACAATGGCTTTTGAAAAAAAGTTTCTGGACCTAGGTTTGCCGAAGGATAATCTTCACTACGAAGAATTCAACTTCCGCTAGAATAGATCGATGAGGAAATAGATCATGGAAATCAGTATCTCCATAGAGCAAGCCAAAGAGCCTGTTGCTGTTATGCGCCTCACAGGCGATCTTGACGCTTCGAATTTCCTGGAAGTGGTAACCAAAGCACAGGAGATTTACAAAAACCCTGCGCGTGATCTCATCATAGATTTGAGTAAAGTTCCTTATATCAGCAGTGCAGGGCTTGTAGCCATTCACAAGATCGCCCTGCTCTATAGCGGCGTCCCGCAGGAAGTGGAAGAAAACAACGGCCCCGATTTCACTCACAGCAGTACTGCGCGCAAACATGTCAAACTTCTCAGCCCGCCGCCCGCTGTAGATCAGATACTTGAAACCACGGGACTGAAACTCTTCTTTAAAGTGTTCAAGGATCTTGACAGTGCCCTCAAATCATTCTAAATTTCAATCAGGCAGCCATGTATAGAAGATATCGAGAGCGTCGTCGCCATCGCAACCGCACAGAATATCGCCGCCGCTCGATACTAACGCGCCCTTCCGTGCAGATCACAATCCTGCTCATCACCGCTTTGATCATCTTCATTATCCTGCAAAGCGGCGGCAGATGACGAAGATCCCTCACGAACAACAACTCCCTCCATCAAAGGAGGGAGTTGGTCATTCTACAGCGAACCGATTCTTGACAAGGTGGGGAAGTCCAATATAATTGAAAATGATAACGTTTTTCAATAACGGGAATATCTATGACACAACATCCCTGGCTTACCCAACTCAATGAACAAGGCTATCGCCTCACGGAGGCACGCCGTGCGGTGGCTGAGACCATGGCTGACAGTGGTCGCGCCCTCACCCCCATCGAAGTGTACGATATGGCACGCGAAGCCTATCCCGCGCTTGGACTCGTCACTGTATATCGCACACTTGAAGCCCTTGAAGGAATCGGTTTAATCCAGCGCGTGCACCAGCCGGAGGGATGCCAGGCATTTATCACGGCCCCTGGTGGGCATCAGCATCTTTTGCTGTGCCAGCAGTGCGGACGGGCCACCCTGTTTGAGGGCGATGATCTTGAAAGCCTGATCCAGTCGATCGGGCACAAGACCGGTTATCAAATCAAGGAACACTGGCTTCAGCTCTTTGGCTTGTGCTCGGATTGCAGATGACAACCCGGATGTTGATGAGGCGACTGATCCTTCTCCTGTTGACCGTAGCGACAGCTTGTAATCCTTCCGCTTCTTCCAACCCGCAAACTGATCCCGTTGTATTGACCTCCACCACCTTCCTGGCGGATATCACGCACCGCGTCGCGGGTGACCGCATCAAAGTTGAATCGCTTTTGCCGGTTGGTGCTGATCCACATTCCTATCAGCCTACCCCGGGGGACGTGGCAAAGATCGAGCAAAGCAAACTGCTCATTATCAATGGCGCAGGATATGAACATTTTCTGGATGCCTTGTTGGAAAACGCTGGAGGTGAGAGAACGCTCATCGAGGCCTCAGCAGGCATAAGTCTGAGAACAGACGCGGAGAGTGGGCGCAGCGTTGATCCGCATTTGTGGCTCGATCCAAATAATGTGATCGTCTATGTTGAAAACATCCGTGAAGGGCTGACGCGTTTCGATCCCGATGGCGCACCGGTCTACCAATCCAATGCGGATGCTTATATCGCGCAACTGAAGGATCTTGATATGTGGATCAATGAACAGGTCGCGCAGATCCCGCTCGAGCGACGTTTGCTGGTGACGAACCATGAAGCGTTTGGTTATTTTGCAGACCGATATGGCTTTACAATCGCTGGGACGGTGATTGAAAGTTTCAGTTCAGACGCCTCTCCATCCGCACGGCAAATGGCGGCGTTGATCGACCAGATCAGATCAAGCGGCGCGCCCGCGATATTTTTGGATGCATCCGACAGCCCGGCTCTCGCGCAACAGATCGCGGATGAAACCGGCGTGACCGTTGTAACCGATCTGCATCTCGAGTCGCTTACCGATGGCGCACCCGCCGCGACGTATATCGATATGATGAAATACAATGTAACCCGGATTGTTGAAGCCCTAAAATAGCCTGTTCCCCTCTCCCTTTTTGGGAGAGGGGTGAGGGAGACCCATGTACCCACACACTGACCATAAAACCAACCAGCCCATCCTGGATGTCCAACACCTCAGCATCCGCTACAACGGACGTTTTGCTCTGGAGGATGTTACCTTCCATCTTCATGGGGGCGAACGTGTTGCGGTTGTCGGACCGAACGGCGCGGGGAAAAGCACATTATTCAAAGCAGTAGCTGGCGTACTGCCTCCTACATCCGGCGAAGTGAACATCTTCGGCTCGCGTCCGTACGGACATGTATGCATTGCCTACATCCCGCAGCGCAGTCAGGTGGATTGGAATTTTCCCGTCAATGTAGCAGATGTGGTGATGATGGGACGCTCTGCAAAACTCGGCCCGCTTAACTGGCCGCACAAGAAAGACTGGGGCTACGTCCATCACGCGCTCGAAACCGTGGAATTGTCGGATCTGGCATCCCGTCAGATCAACCAGTTATCAGGCGGGCAGCAACAGCGCATGTTCATCGCGCGCGCCCTCGCCCAGGAAGCCGAGCTGATGCTGATGGACGAGCCGCTTAACGGTCTCGACACGCCCTCGCAGGAAGGCATCCTTTCCCTGCTGGATCGACTTAGGGAAGAAAAAGTGACTGTCATGGTCGCCACACATGACCTTGAGCAAGCCTCAAGCCACTTTGACCGTATCATGCTGCTAAACCGCCGCATCATTGCCTTTGGAAACCCGGATAAAGTGATGCAAACCGATCATCTCTTGAGGGCATACGGTGGAAGATTACGTTCAGCGAACGGCGATAATGTATTGACGGTGGATGATTGCTGCCCTCCCGAAGAACAATAGGAATTTACGATTTACGAGTGTCGAATTACGATTGATTAATAGTTATGATTGTGCCCAAGTATGACCGTATGGGAAAACCAAAAAGGAATTCAAAATGGACGAAAAGGCTTTCAAATCAAGGACGAAGAAATTGGCAGTGGCGATTATCAAGGAAGTTAACAAGTTGCCACGCTCTCTTGCAGTAGATGTGATTGGAAAACAAGATGAAACCGAATACTGGCTGGAAATTCTCGTAGAAGCAGGGCCTGTCCCCCAAAATCAAGTTGCCAGCATTTACAAAGAAACGGATGAAATCCTCGCAATGACAGTTGCGTCTCTCAAAACTCTCCGCGCGCGTCAATCATCCAGCCATCACAAATCGTAAATCCAAAATCGAAAATCGTAAAT
>DATDRD010000192.1:0-5321 GCA_035291925.1 Anaerolineales bacterium | reverse complement strand
CGAGCGGCCATGACCGATGAACACCAGCCCGTTCACACCCAGCAATGGCGCCGCGCCTTCTTCAGAGGGATCCAGTAATTTGCGAACTGTTCCCATGGCAGGGCGGATGAGCGCCCCGCCTAGCAGCGCGAGCGGCCCGCCACCCCTGATTGATTCGCGAATCTTCTCTATCAATAATTTTGCAACTGCTTCTGTTGATTTCAGGAAAACATTGCCCGTAAAGCCGTCTGTGACAGCCACATCCGCATGGCCATTGAAAATTTCCTTGCCTTCCACGTTCCCAATGAAATTAAGTTTGGCGGTTGCAAGAAGCGGGTAAGACCCTTTTACCAGCTCGCTTCCCTTGCCAGCCTCTTCGCCGTTTGAGATCAATCCAATCCTCGGATTCTTGACGCCGCGCACTTTCTCCGCATAGACACTTCCCATAATGGCGAACTGCATGAGATTCTCAGGCTTGCAATCAGGGTTTGCTCCAATATCCAGCACTATGCACATACCCATCGCTGTGGGGAAGGGACCTGCCAGCGCGGGGCGATCCACACCGCGAATCCGTCCGAGTCTGAATAAAGCTGTTACCATCGCCGCGCCTGTATTGCCTGCGGTGACGAACGCATCTGCTTCGCCGCTCTTTACGAGGTCGAGTCCCACTGCCATTGAGTTCTGCGCAGCTTTGTGGCGTGCTTTCATCACAAGGTCTTCGCCTTTGTCGTGCATTGTCAGCATCTCGGGCGCATGGAGGACGCGTATGGGCAGATTCCCTGCATTGGCAGAATCAAGCACCGGCTGGATTTTTGAGGCGTCCCCCACGAGAATGATCTCCACTCCATATTCACGCGCAGCCGTCATGGAGCCTTCCACGTCCGGAACGGGATAGTTGTCGCTCCCCATCGCATCCACTACGATTCGAGTCATCGATTTTCTCCTAAATGATTTCCCTGCTTGACAAGCAAAGCAAGCCGATTATAATACGCCGTGCTCGCTTTTGCGCTGGTGCTGGAATTGGCAGACAGGCATGGTTGAGGGCCATGTGCCGCAAGGCGTGGAGGTTCAAGTCCTCTCCAGCGCACCACTACGATGTAGTAAAAAATCCCCGAACCGTCGGGGATTTGTGTTGTGCCAACTCAGACCCTAAGGGTTTCTCTTCGCAGTCAAACAAGTGGCTTAACGATGGTCCCTTGCATATTTGCCACTCCGAATTCCAGAGAGAACAAACCTTTGGGGTCTCTCACTGAATGATCAAACTGCAACAAGTCACCGCGCCCTCAGCTTTTGCCAGTTCATCCACTTGCACGGTTCTGACTTCATAACCCCGCGCATCAAGTTTTGCGCGCGTTTTTGGGAAGGCTGCCGGGAAGAGGATCTCATCGTCGACGGGCAGACAGTTGGCGGCGAAAGGCTCAGAAGAGTCAACGTCGATCAAATCAAATCCGGCGAAGCGCTGGGCATCCACCCAATTGCGATTGATGAGAAGCGTTTTTGCATGCACGCTCGTGACCGCAGTTTTCAAGTGCAGGCAATCATGCATTTCTACACTATGAGCACAGTAACCAAATTTTCCAAGCAGTGCATTCATTTGTTCTACGGCAGCCTGATTGCTGCGCGTGGATATGCCAACAAAAATATCTTTATCCAGCACCAGTACGTCGCCGCCATCCACACTAGCGGGTTCCCGAATGAACAGCAGGTCACGGTAGGGTTGCAGCGCGCGAACAATGGATTCGGTTTCGGGTTTTCGTGAATCAGCCCCGGGCCGGGTGATAACCGCTACCTCCGGCAGGATAAAAGCTGTATCTTCCACGAAGACCGAATCCGGCAAATCGGCTTCTGCAGGAAGTTCGATTACTTCACACCCCATGTCTTGCAATGCCTGAATGTATCCCCGGTGCTGCGCGCGAGCGATATTTATATCAATTGGAGATCGGTCTATGTGAGTGATTTCGCATTCATTAAAGCGCGGGCTTACCTGACGAGTGATGGCAATAACCACGTTAGCGCTCACCCGTTCGATACCGATCAATTAAAGCTTTTGTGCGCGCATCTTTCGGTTGGGTGAAAAGCATGCTTGGCTTTGCATCCTCGATAATTTCGCCGTCAGCCATGACCAGCACACGGTCTGCTACTTCGCGCGCGAATCCCATTTCATGCGTGACCACGAGCATGGTCATGCCTTCCTTGGCAACTTTCTTCATGACGTTCAGCACTTCGCCGATCAACTCGGGATCAAGCGCGGAGGTGGGCTCATCGAAGAGCATGAGGCGTGGCTCCATGGTCAGGGCGCGGGCGATTGCCACGCGTTGTTTTTGCCCGCCAGACAGGCGATTCGGATATTCGTCTTTTTTGAAGAGTAATCCCACACTATCCAGATTCTCTTCAGCCAGTTCGATGGCTTTGGCGCGATTCATGCCTTTGACTGTGACCGGACCTTCGATCACATTCTCGAGCACGCTCATATGCGGGAAGAGATTGAACTCCTGGAATACCATGCCTGTCTTCAGGCGGACCTCATGGACAAGCTGACGATGCCCTTTGCCTTTTTCGCCGGCTTCGACCTTGATTCCATCGACCTCGATCGTGCCGAAGGAGGGTTCCTCGAGGAAGTTGATACAACGGAGCAAAGTGCTTTTACCTGAACCGCTTCGCCCAATGATGCAGATCACTTCACGCGGCGCGACCTCAATCGAAATATTCCTAAGTACGTGCAAACGGCCGAAGTATTTATCGAGATTGGATATCTGGACAATGGGCATCATTTCAGCGATCTCCTCTGGCGAGGCGATTCTCGAGCAGACTTTGAAAGTAAGTAAGGATGAGCGTCATTACCCAGTAAAAGACCGCGGCCATGATGAGCGCTTCCAGGTTGTTGAATTGAGCGCGTCCGACTCTCGTGGCGCGCCACATCACTTCATGAACAAAACCAGTCGCAGAAACGAGCGCCGAGTCTTTGGTCATGGCGATGAAATCATTGCCAATTGGTGGAATGGCAAATCGCAAAGCCTGTGGCAAAACGACTCGTTGCATGGTCTGGCGGGGAGTCATACCGAGCGCGATCGCAGCTTCCCGCTGTCCTTTGCCAACCGATGCAAGTCCTGCGCGGAAGATCTCGCTCATGTAGGCGCCATAGTTCAGTCCCAGCGCCAACACACCGGCCCAAAGTCCGGTCAAAATGATGCCCAGTTGAGGCAAGGCAAGGAAGAAGAAAAAGATTTGCAGGTATAACGGAGTGCCGCGGATCAGTGAAACATAAAACGTACTCAACGCATAAATCGGAGGAATCGTAGAGAGACGTCCCAACGCAGCCAGCAATGCTAAAACCATGGCCAGTGTAATTGAAAGGGCAGAAACAAGGAACGTTTGACCTATTCCCCCTGCAATGAAAGTGATGTTGTTTCTAATGAATTCAGTATCCAGTTTGATTGTCTTGATGCCAAGAAAATCCTGTCCGCTAAACAGGTAAACAAGAATGAGAAGCATAATCCCCCATGATACAGAAACATTGGTTCGAAATCGGCGATCTCTTCGTTGTTGAGCCTCATAGAGTAGATCAGCTTGAGATAATGGAGGCTTTGGCGCCCGTGCACTTGTAGAGTCCGTCATTCTATCTGCCTTCTCTGGGAAACAGAAAAAATGTGGAGGCGGCTGATCACCGCCCCCACATTGTTCGAAAGCTTTGCTATTTTGGAGCCTGGGTCAGATCCAGGCCAAACCACTGGTTCGAAAGTTCAGACAAGCGTCCATCACTGTGCATCGCATTGAAGAGTTTGTCCACTTCGGCGCGCAGACTGTCAGTAGGCAGGCTGGATGATTTATCGAATGACGCAGCCAGGTCCTCAGAGTAAACCGGATCGCCAAGTTTCACAACGGGGAATCCTTCTGCGAGGTTGGCATCCACGACAGTTTCAGAAGTGACATAGCCGACGAAATCCTCGCGGCCCGCGGCAATCGCCTGCGCGCATTCCTGGTCTGTCTCCAGCGGAACGACAGTCACATTGGGTGCCGTTGCATAGATGGATGATTCTGGCAGTCCAAGACCTTCCATATCATGGTTCAGCCATTGCTCGTAAGTGGTGGCAGAGCCAGCGCAGAGCGCCTGACCTTCGAGGTCAGCGAGAGATGTAAATCCTGAGTCAGCGCGTACGGCGACAACCGCAGGAGTGTAGTAATACGGAACGCTGAAATAAAGGATCTGTAGGCGGGCAGTAGTGATGGTCATTGAACCGACGCTCACATCCCACTTATCTGCCCAACTGCCAGCGGTGATCGCATCCCAGGATGGGGTTGCGAAACAGGTCTCAACACCCAGTGCATCACCGACGGCTTTTGCCACATCCACATCGAAGCCCTGCATTTCGGCGGTGGTCAGGACATCAGAGGGACACTTCGTATCCGCGGGGCGCTTGCCTTCGGTGTTGAGGAAGGACTGGGGTGCATAGTTCGGGTCTGTTGATACCACAATGTAGCCACGTTGTTTGACGGCATCCAGCAGGTTATCTGCCGGAGCGCCGCCTCCGCCTCCACAGGCGGCAAGCATCAGAGAAGCTATGATCGCGAAGATCAAAGCATGGTACAGTTTCTTCATCAGATTTCTCCTCCAATTTATGTGTGAAAGTATTTGTTGCCTTTCCGTTTGTTTAAAGCTGAATCGTGGGAGACATTACACCTCCTTTCACGAATAGGATGCTGCTCTAAGCATAGACCATTTTGGGCATTTGCGCAAGAGAGCTGAGAAAAATACTGCCCTTCAAATATGAATTTTTAAGTGTTGTGCCCGATTTCCTGGTTCAACCCCAGGTAGTCTGACCGAAACCTCGCGGACAAGGCTGATGTTAATCGATAGAGTTGTTGATTCTAAATCAGATAGCCAATTCCCCGAAATGGTAGAATTGGCTAATCAATGCAGGAGGCACATACATGCCCGCGACATTCCCCTCTAAAGAATGGCTGAAAGGTCTCGAAGCAAAGCTGAATTCTGACGAACGTTACGGAGAAATCGCCAGGAATTGGGAAGGTGATCTGTTCTTCTTCATCGAACCCGAAGGTAATCTCAAAGAGCAACTGACGTTCTACCTGGATCTGTGGCACGGGAAGTGCCGAAAAGTGGACTTCAAACCCAGCCCTGAGGCCTATCCACAACCTGGCTTCATTTTCACCGCGTCCTACAAAAACATTACTGCGATCCTTACGGGCAGGCTCAACCCTATGACTGCCATGATGACTTCAAAACTGAAGGTAAAAGGCAGCATGGGTTATATGATGCGCAACGTGCCAACCGTGTTGGACTTTGTCCGTTGCGCGCAGCAAGTGACCACAGAAATACTATAACA
>DATDRD010000191.1:0-3633 GCA_035291925.1 Anaerolineales bacterium | reverse complement strand
CCGCACTGAGACCTTCCGCGCATTTACAGAGGATGAATATCGAAAGATAATTTCTGCTCTTCCATGAGTTTCCACAAGCCGTACATAATTTGCGCCTCCCTCAAGTGTCTTAAGCGGGTGGGCATGACCGCTCACCCGCTTATTTTACTAAAGCAAATTGTCCACTGGGGGAAAGCGATGGAGGGTCTCTAAACCTTACTCCCACTACTAAAAGAAAAACGGGTCCGCAAGTTGCGCATCCGTTTTATGTGTCATATCAATAAATTAGTCAGTGGTATCAGACCTTGGGGCAACGATACCCACTCTGCGTACTAAGGCACCCTAACGGCAAAAGCAAACTGCTCCGAAATAGTCGCTCCCCCCTGGTAGCGCATACCTGCGACTATCGACACTGGAGCCACACCTGCAGGCCAGCAAACCCCAGATTCAGGCCAGTCGCATACCGCCAACAAATCGGCGGTCGACTCTTTGCCTGTTATCGTGAGGTGTAGCACCGCCGAAGTGGACCGGGTAACGCGGTCAGTGCCATGCCAAAAAACTCCACGCCCAGGATAATAAGAATCGGTCATCGCCACAGCCCCAACAAAGGGTTCGTCACTTGTGATGAGAATGTCAAAGGTGTACGATTCATCCACGGCCAATTCGAGCAGACCAGACCGCGGAGGGTTTAGTAGCTTGATGGTTGTGGTAGCAGGGGCAGCTTCAACCGAAGAGACAGGAGCACTCATCGGTAGCAAAGCAAAAACCAATGTGAACACAATCAAAAGCCTTTTCATTTTCGACCTCCTGGTGGTAGACAAAGTCCGTTTCCTCTTGCCAGATTCATGTGCCATTTGTCATAAAATAGAGCAAACCGCAAAGCCTGCCCTATGCTGGGTCTCATGCGATATACTCAACCTTGCCTGCTTTGCTAACACTTGCGCCCCCCGGCACCTGCGCCCGGGGCAGGTGTGCGCGTCCCAGATCCCGCACGCCGCGCCAAGCAGCGGCAGCGGAGCTGCAGGCCCCGGGATCGCGGGACAGTGCAGGTGAAAGCAGGGCGGCAAGGTCTATCGGTTCGGAATTGAACACTAATGCTTGTTTGGATTGATTGAGTTTCACACTTGAACGTTTAATAACATAACTTTTCCGAGACCCAGGGTTAATAGCTTTCAGGAAAATCGTGACAAATGGAACTAGGTAAAATCGGAGAGTCATGCAATAATCCGGCAGGTATGTACATCTCCAGGAGGTTCTATGGCTAAAATTACACGTGAAGACGCACTTGAATACCATCATTTAAAAGGGATTCCCGGCAAGATCGCGATCGTGCCAACCAAGCCTATGGATACCCAGCGCGACCTGAGCCTGGCGTACACACCTGGTGTGGCCGTGCCAGTGTTGGAGATCGAGAAAGATCCCGAAATGGCCTACGAGTATACTTCGAAAGGCAACCTGGTAGCTGTTATCTCGAATGGTACGGCGATTTTAGGTCTCGGTGACCGCGGTGCGCTTGCGGGCAAGCCCGTTATGGAAGGGAAGGGTGTGCTCTTCAAAAAATTTGCTGACGTGGATGTGTTCGACATCGAAGTGAACAGCCATGACCCCGACGAGATCATCAAGGTGGTCGCGGCGATCTCGCCGACATTTGGCGGCATCAACCTGGAAGATATCAAAGCGCCCGAGTGTTTTTATATTGAAGAAGAACTCAAGAAGATGCTGGATATTCCCGTATTCCACGATGACCAGCATGGCACAGCCATCATCTCATCGGCGGGGCTGGCTAACGCTCTCGAGATCGCGGGTAAGAAGCATGGCGAAGTACGGATCGTTATCTCGGGTGCAGGTGCCTCGGCGATTTCGTGTGCGGAACTTGCTGTCCGTTGGGGTGTAAAGCGTGAGAACATCATGTTGTGTGATAGCAAAGGTGTGGTGTACAAGGGCCGCACGGAGGGCATGAATAAATACAAGGAACGCTTTCTGGTGGATACTGATTGCCGCACGTTAGCCGATGCATTGCGCGGCGCCGATGTCTTCTACGGCCTCTCGGTTGCCAATGTAATGACGCCTGAGATGGTCAAGTCCATGGCAAAAGATCCAATCGTCTTTGCCATGGCTAATCCTGATCCTGAAATTAATCCTGACCTGGCAAAAGAGGCTCGCAAGGATGTGATCATCGCGACAGGACGCTCGGACTACATGAACCAGATCAATAATGTATTGGGCTTCCCATTCATCTTCCGCGGCGCGCTGGATGTACGCGCAAAAGCGATCAACGAGGAGATGAAGTTCGCGGCTTCAAAGGCACTGGCTGCTCTTGCAAAAGAGGATGTGCCGGATTCTGTCCTGCAGGCCTATGGGATGGAGAATATAAGGTTTGGACGCGAATATATCATCCCGAAACCACTTGACCCGCGTGTGTTGCTTTGGGAAGCGCCTGCCGTTGCCGAGATGGCAATGAAGACCGGTGTGGCCCGCAAGACCATTGAAATTGATGAATATCGCCAGCAGCTTGCCTATCGTCAGGGTAAGGGCGAGCAGGTGAGATACTTCTTCCAGAATAAGGCACGCTCATCGGGTGGGAAGAAGCGGGTGGTCTTTGCCGAAGGGGAGGAGCAGAAGGTGATCCGTGCCGCGTATCAGATCAAAGAGGAGAAGATTGCCACGCCCATCCTGATCGGTCATCCGCAAGTCATCGAACAGCAGCTCCAGATCCTGGGTCTCGATTACAAACCGGAAATCGTTGACCCTGCGAACTTTGAAAATTCATCGAAATACGCACTGGCATATTATGAGCTGCGCAATCGTAAGGGCCTGACGATGAACGATGCGGTCAAGAAGATCCGCGAGCCGAATATCCTGGGTTCCATGATGGTCAAGATGGGCGCTGCGGATGCGTTTGTCTCCGGCCTCACATACGACTATCCTGAGGTCATTCGTCCGTCCCTGCAGATCCATCACACTGCAAAAGGCGCGGCGCGCGCCGCGGGTGTATATATCATGATTGTCGAAGACCGCGTTTATCTCTTCACCGATGCAACGGTTAACATTGAGCCCACTGCGGAAGACCTGGCCGAGATTGCCTCCCTTGCGGCAGATTTTGCAAAACGGCTGGAGATCGACCCGCGTGTTGCCTTCCTCTCGTTCTCGAATTTTGGATCAACCCCACATCCTCTCCCGGACAAAGTGCGGCGCGCCGTCGAATTGACGAAATCCCGCCGCCCCGAGCTGCTCGTGGATGGCGAGATGCAGGCAGATACAGCGGTCGTGGCGGACATCATCGAAAACCGGTATCCGTTCAGCGCGGTGAAGGATGCGAATGTGCTTGTCTTCCCATCTCTTGAGTCTGCGAATATCGCGTATAAGCTGCTGGCTCGATTGGGCAAGGCAAAGGCCATTGGGCCGATCCTGCTCGGTATGGGCGCACCGGTGCATGTGCTGCAAACGGGTGATGACGTCAATGCCATTGTGCAAATTGCTTCCGTCGCTGTGATGGACGTGATGGGACGCGAAGAAAAGGCTTGATAACAGCACATCGGTGGTTCATATAAATACACAGCGGCAGACGTAATTCCTCGTCTGCCCCTGTGTTGATTCACTTATGGAACTCTGCACCCGCATCGGCTCGTTCCTGAGAAAGAGGCATAAGTCCTA
>DATDRD010000190.1:0-3117 GCA_035291925.1 Anaerolineales bacterium | reverse complement strand
GCCAAGGGTCCCGTTCGACGCGGTGGCGATTTGAAGGTCATCTCCTGCCAGAATCTGGATGCAGGAATCCAGGACAATTTCTTCATCATCAATGATGAGCAATTTCGATTTCTGGTTCATTCTCTGTGTCCTCTATGATCCCGTTCAACGGCAGCCGCACAATAAAGGTGGTTCCTTTGCCAACCTCGCTCTCAACAGAAATGGTGCCCTTGTGGCTTTTTAAAATTCCGTAACTGATTGCCAGCCCCAATCCCGTTCCATGTGCGATATCCTTTGTAGTAAAGAAGGGCTCGAATAATTTATTCATGTTTTCTTCACTGATGCCGTGGCCTGTATCGGTGAATTCCACTTCAACAACTCTGTTATCAGAATCAAGACGGGTCGCCAGGGTCAGTTTCCCGCCGCCAGCCATCGCCTCGGCCGCATTAATGATCAAGTTCAAAAAGACTCGTTCGATCTGTGAAGGGTCGATAACAATCAAAGGCAGATTATCCTGATAGTTTTCAACGATCTGGATGTTGTGGAAGGCGGCCTGATTTTCAACAAGAGAGATACATCCTCGCAGGATGGTGTTGATATTGCTCAGGGTTTTCTCCGGCTTCCTCTGGCGCGAAAAATCCAGCAAACCGCGAATGATGTCCTTGCAACGATCGGCCTGTCCAGCGATTTTTTCCACTGAGGCTCTTGTGGGATCGTCGCAAGGAATCTTCTCCAGCATCAGATGAGAATAGGTGACAATGCCCGTCAACGGGTTGTTCAATTCATGCGCCACGCTGGCGGCCAACTGACCGACAATTGCCAGCTTTTCAGACTCCATGATTTTTTTAGTGGCAAACTCCTTCAATTGCTCGTCTCTCTTCTTCAAAGCCAGCGCCATGGCATTGAAGGAATTAGCCAGGTATTCCATTTCGTCGCCGCTCTTGATGTCCACCCTCGCATCCAGATCGCCCTGTGCCAGGGCTTTGGAGGTGGAAACAAGTTTTCTAATCGGGATCAAGATCTGCAGGGAAATGAGATAGGATACCGCCAGGGTAACCAGCACTCCAGCGAGTGTAATGGTCAGGAAGGTGTATACGGTTTGCTGCCTGATATCGAGGTATTTTTTCTCCAGCACGCCAACATACAAAATGCCGACCACCTTGTCATTGATGTCTCTGATGGGTTCATAGGCTGTGATATACCAGTCGTTCACCACATAGGCGCGTCCTATCCATTGTTTCCCCTGAACGAAAACCTGGTTGTACACATCCTCAGCAATGCGTGTGCCGATTGCTCTCGAGCCGTCCTCATTTGGCACATTGGTTGAGATCCTGACATCATCTTCGAAGATTGTCGCTGTTCCGATGTCTTTCCCTTCATACCGCACATCATGGTAGACGGTTTGCTTTATCTTATCTACGACTTCATAGTTTCGATTGAGCAGAATCCCGCCATACAACACGCCAACCAAACGATTTTGAGAGTCAAAAACTGGGCTGGCGGCTTTTAACATCATGCCAGCTGTCTGTTCAGTCTCCACTCTGTAACGCGCATGAGGCGTATCAATGAATTCGAAGTACGCCTGCTGAACCAGAAGAGGTGACTCTTTCTGTAAGTCTTCAGCAGAGACGATGATCGTTGAGGCTAATGGTTCCATTTTCTGAATGACCAGTTCCATCAATAGGTCATGATTTTGATTGTCGCCAATAACATCCGGGTTACTCGCACGCAGAAGCACGTTGCCGTATTGGTCGGTGAGCGTCAAGACATCGAGTCCTTCCTCCTCTTTTACTCTTGTCAGTTCTGCGGCTGCCTGCTCGATGTTCCCGGAAAGAAATGCATCCTTCAGAAAGAATCTGTCGGCTGTCAGGTGAACAACGGTGTTTATATGAGCCAGTCTGCTCAGATAGATTTGGCGTCCCGTATTGAGATCGTTGCGCACCTTCTCCTGTGCTTCCGCCACAATGCGGTCGCTGATGATGCGGACTCCGAAGACCATAAAAACAATACTGATGATGGCAATTACCAACAACATGCCCACGATCACTTTGATCGTGATTGGCATGGTGATGCCATGTCTGCGTTGTAACGGTCTAAAAAAGTCTTTCACGTTCATAAATAGAGCCTTCGAAAATCTACCTTTGATCCTGAACAGCCTCTTTATTCAACTCCAGGGCTTCATCCACCAATTCAATCAAATCCTTGACAACAATCTTTCCTTCCAGTCCCGCGGTTTTGACGGCATCCCGGAACATCACCAGATCTTTTGGACAGGTCGTCACCAAAATGGATACAGCGGGCAGTCCAGCCGCTTCTCTTACTCGACTTTCAGCGGGTCGTTCCTTAACGTCGGGTTGTTCCTCCATCCAGATTTTTCCGCCGCCCGCGCCGCAGCAAAAAGCCCGATCGCCGTGACGAGGCATCTCGATCAGCTCGCAGCCAACAGCGCGTATGACGCGGCGCGGCGCATCGTAAATTCCGTTATAACGACCCAGATAACAAGGGTCGTGATAAGTAACCTTGTAACCCAGATTCCTGTCGAATTGCAGTTTGCCTGATGCGATCAACTGATCGAGTAACTCGGTGTAATGCAGTACGGGGTGATTGTTCCCGTTTGCAGGGTACTCATTCTTGAGCGTGTTGTAGGAATGCGGATCGGTGGTGATGATGGCGCGGTACTTGCATTTGTCCATCGCCGCGGTGTTCTTCTCGACCAGCGACTCAAACAATCCTTCTTCACCCACGCGGCGGACGTCATTGCCCGTGTTGCGTTCAGCATCATACAAGATTCCAAAATCCAGATCAGCCTTCTGGAACACTTGAGCCGTCTTGCGCGTGATGTCGGAAAACATGACGTGATACGAAGCATAGTCGCCGACGAACCACAGATATTCAACCGCTTCCTTGCGCGCATCCTTTATGACAGGCTGGATTGGCTGTGTCCATTTCACCCGCATCCGTTCAGACTGGCCGAAAGAGTTGCCATAGCGGCCCAGATTTGCCAGCGTCTTTTGCAGCAACGCGTCAACCTCTCCTTCGTTAACCAGATAGCGGCGCATATCAACGATTGAAGCGAGGTGATCCACAAAAACCGGGCAGACCTGAACGCAGGCGCGGCAGCTTGTGCATGCCCACAAT
>DATDRD010000189.1:0-11944 GCA_035291925.1 Anaerolineales bacterium | reverse complement strand
ATCACGCAGGACAGCAGGCTACCCCGCCATCGGACATCCCATTATCTATCCTACACTTGGACTGGTCAACGAAGCGGGAGAGGTGGCGGGCAAGATCAAGAAGGTATTCCGCGATAAAGAGGGTCAGATCAGCGAAGAGACACGCGAAGCCCTCAAAGCTGAGCTCGGCGATGTGTTGTGGTACATCACGCAGGTCGCGACCGAGTTGGATTTGTCTCTGGATGAGATCGCTGAATACAATATCGCGAAGTTATATGATCGGTTGGAAAGAGGAAAGATTCGAGGGGATGGGGATAATCGATAACCAGATGTCATTGCGAGACCCCGCTGGTTGAGTAGCCGCGAGTGAAGCGAGCAGCGTACACTTGCACCGGCATGCAAGTGCAGGTGTCGAAACCAAGGGGTCGAAGCAATCTCAAGTTTGAAGGTTAGTTGAGATTGCTTCGTCGCTTACGTTTCGTCTTCACTGCGCTCCGCTCAACGCGACACTCCTCGCAATGACATTTCATTTTTTATTTTTCCCATAATCACACAATTTTCTGGCGGGACAAACTTCACAGCGTGGTCGGCGCGCCTGGCAGATTTCGCGTCCCAGACGGATAATGTTCAAGTGAGCGGCGTAATATGTCTCTGGCGGGAATAGGCTTTCGAGATGCGGATGCGCCTGTTCAACGGTCATCTTTTCCGGGCGGAGTCCGATGCGGCCCGTTACGCGGTAGATATGTGTGTCAACAGGGAATGCAGGTTTATTCAATGAAAAGCACAACACGATGGCAGCAGTCTTCGGGCCGACGCCATTGAATCTGGTCAGCCAGGCACGCGCTTCATCAACAGTTAATTTTTCAAGAAAAGATAAGTCCAGGCTACCGCGTTCTTCAGTAATGGAGCGCAACACCTGTTGAATGCGCGGCCCTTTTTGATTCGCAAGACCGGCAGGACGGATGGCTTCAATTACATCTAAAGTCATCGCATCGCGCACTTCTTCCCACGTCCCAAACCTGGCACGCAAAGCATTGAAAGCGCGATCACGATTCAGATCGTTTGTGTTCTGCGAAAGGATGGTTGAAACCAGTTCATCAATTGCTGGCAATGGATTACGCCACATGGGCTCACCATAGAATTCAAGCAATCGTTCATGGATCTTCAGCGCGCGCGGAGCCAGTCTGTTCATGAGTAGCCAGCCTCCTTGATCAAGCGCATTGTGTTGTTCACCACGTCGCGATGTTTATTCGGGATCAACTCATCGAACATGGCAGCGGTCAGGCGATACAGCGTCAGTGCAGCCGCGCCGCGTGATTGATATTGCGATGCACCTGGATCCAGTCCCCACGCCGACCGGAACGCGCGCGTCCATTTCGAATCACGTCCCACCGAATCCTGGATCAGATCAAAATACCGGTTCTCGCTGATAATTAAAATGCCCTTCTGAACCGCGACCGCTTCGAGCATGTTTTTTACCAATCCCCAGGTTGCATACAACACAGTTGACTCGTGTCCGCGTGCAAGACCGTTCAATATCTTATGCACTTCTTCCGCACAGCCCATCACTTCTGCTGCCGCGAATTCATCTGCCGCAGATTGCAAAACTGACCAATCAAACGCGTGAGCGGCCTGCTGTAATGCGGTCAGCGAGCCGTCTTTATCAAGCACGATCTTCATCCCGCGCAAACCCGGCACGGCCCAGACCGCTCGACGCGGGTTCGTTAATGCGGAGCGTTCATCATCACGCAACGTGTACTTAAGACTGATAAGTTTTCCATCCCAATAGCGCAGCGCGTAACGATCATATTGATTCTCAGGCAGTTTACTGACGAAGATATCGAAGTCGACATCGCTGTACTTGCTTTCCTGTCCGCGCGAATAACTGCCCACGATAGCAACGCCGACGATATCGGGCGAGTCGATCCTTTCAAGGGCAGATCGAATGAAGAGGTCAGATAGGGTCAATTATTGCTCCACCTTCCCCCCACTCACCCTCCACACTTCAGCCTTCCCCACAAAATCAGGCGCGAAGAGATTCAGATCGGTTGTGGTGAACAGCACCTGCTCACTTTCGCCAACATATTTCAATAGATCAGCGCGGCGCTGTAGGTCCAACTCGGCCATCACCTCATCCAGCAGGATCACGGGCCACTCGCCCGTGCGTTCCTTCATCCAGTTCACTTCGGCTAGTTTGAGCGCCAGCAACGTGGTGCGGACCTGCCCACGCGAGCCATAGTTGCCAAGATCGATATCAGTCGCCAGAAAACGCATTTCATCGCGGTGCGGGCCGATCGTCGTCACGCCGCGTGCGATCTCTTCATTGCGCAGTTCACGCAAGCGTGCACGAAAACCATCCCGGATTTCATCCAACTCCAAACGCGAACGATCAAGGACCGTGTCCATCTTCAAACCCAGCTGTCCATTCGGCTTCGGCAGCGGATCGAAGGCGGGTTCGTATGAGAGGCGCAGAGTCTCGGACCCATGAGTCAACTCGTAATGGACGCGTGCAGCGAGCCGCTCGATTTGCTGGATGGCTTCGATGCGCCACAGGATGATCTGCGCGCCGAGACGAGTCAACGCCTCATCCCAGACCTCAAGCTGATCCGCGTTCCCAGAGCGTTCCCCCAGCAATTTGAGGAGCGCATTACGTTGCGTGAGCGCCTGGTTGTATTCGCTCAACACGCGTGCATATGCAGGTGTGGACTGTGCCAGCGCGAGATTAAGATAACGGCGGCGGTCTTCGGGCACGCCCTCGATGATCTGCGACATCTGCGGAACAAAGATAACCGCGTTGAAATGACCGATGACTTCATTAACGTGTTTCTTCACCCCATCGAGCAGAATTTCCTTGCGAAGGCGCTGGCCGTTCAACACGCCCATCGGTTCGAGTATGAGGCGTACTTCAAGCCGGTGCCTGCCTTGAGCGTGTTGATATTCCGCAACCAGGCGCGTGACCGTCAGGGAATCCTTTTTCGTTTCATGAAAATTGATGACCTGACGATCCGCATGGGTTTGAAAGGATGTAAACGCCGCGAGGAAATAAATGGCTTCGAGCATGCTGGTCTTGCCCTGCGCGTTATCTCCCACCAGCACGACAACCCGCCGAGGAAAGTCAACATCCAGGCGGGTAAAGTTACGAAAGTTGGTAAGGGAGAGGTGTTTTAAGAACATGTCTAACGTTGGACTTTCAACTCTTTCAGTTAATCAATTTCATTTCCAATTCTATTTCATCGCGCAAAGGAATGTTATTCTCACCGATCAACGGAATGCCCGGCTTGATCTTTCTTGATTCATTCACCGCGCCGCGCTGGATAGCAGCCAGTTCGAAACCGCGTTTTTGATAGAAACCAAGAGCATGCAAATTATCGTTCGTTGTAATGAGGAAAATACGCTGGCAACCTTTTGCGCGCGCGACTGCAATGACTTTCTCCATGAGAAGAGTGCCAATGCCCTGTCCTTCTCGCAAGCTGTCAAGGGAGATGATCTCACAGTCACGTCCTGAAAAATGATAGGTGATTTCCCCAATCCACTCCTCGCCATCAAAAGCGACAAATCCATCCAAAGCGTCCGGGCGATAGATCACCCCGTGTGCCACCACAAACTCATCACCCCAATTCTCTTTCCAAAACTGGCGCAGGCGAGGCAGGTCATTTTGAGTTAGACGGCGCACGTCGAAAGTCATTAAACTTCTTGTTCCGGTTCAATCTCTTGTTGCGGCTGCCACACGCGCGTAGCGCGATCCGGGAAGAGCATCCCGTTCAAGTGGTCAATCTCATGCTGGAAAATGCGCGCCAGCCATCCCTCCGCCTTGACCTTCATTGGCTTGCCGTGACGGTTGAGTCCCTTCACCTGTATCACAGCGTGGCGTTCCACTTCGCCGACGAGATTGGGGATGGAAAGACAACCTTCCACGCCCATCAATGTCTCTGGGGAGGTTCTCACGATCTCAGGATTGATCATCACGAATAATTTCTTGGGCCCCTCCTGCTGGCCTTCACTTTCATCCTCCTCCTCTTCGCCGTATTCGACAACGATCAAGCGTTCAGAGATACTGACCTGCGGCGCAGCCAGACCGACCCCGGGCGCTGCGCGCATGGTTTCGATCATGTCGTCTATCAGGGTTTGGAGATTCTTATCGAATTTCGTTACTGTATGAGCCTTGCGGCGTAATACAGGTTCAGGGAGGGTAACAATCTGACGGAGAGCCATTTTATTCATTTACCTTTGGTAATATCTTTGCGTCACTCTGAGCCCTTCGGCTTCGCTCAGGATAAACTCCGCGAAGAGTCTCGCTCCTGGGGCTGGAGATCCTTCGCTGCTCCTTCGCTTCGCTCAGGACTGCGGCCCAGGATGACATTTCTTGATTCTAAGAATTCCCGATTTTACTCTGATTTCAGGTTTCTCTTTTCTTCTTCTCTAAACTCTTCCGCGTTTTTGTGATATGTTACCAGCCATTCCGCCATGCGTTCGCGTTCAGCGGCAGCTTTGCCTTCCTCCTGTTTCGCTTTGCGTGCCTCGCGGCGGCGGTCAATATCCGATTGGACGCTGGCAGGATCGATGACATCTTCGAATGCAAGCTTGGAACCACCCACTGTAATGTATACGGTACCATAGTTGAAAATTTCACCCAAAATGCCGATACGCCTATATTCAGTCCCCAGGATGCTCTCCAGTTGCGCGGCGTTACGTGTTTGTGTGCCGAAAGGCTTTTTGTCAAGGTCAACGATTTGTTCAGGCGTGATCTGGAATTGGTCATTGCTCCAATCCATCACTTCATAGATCAGCCATCCCAGAAAGGGAACCAGGGCGATCAGAAAAGCGAGCGAATATGCGTCAAAGACCAGCTTCCCATCTATGATTTGGACAAAAGCCTCCTCCGGCAACTGGGCCAGCCTAATTAACCGCCAGAAAAACAATACGATCACCCCAATAATACCAGCCAATGGCATCCATGCCTGTTGGATCAGCACAAACCAATGCTTTCGGTAGAACACACTATTGCCAGTTTCGTAGCGAAGTTTTAGTGTGTTTGCACCGAGCACGCGCAACAGGTTAGCTCGCCCTTGCTTGGGCTTGGGTTTGGCTGGTTTTCCCGAAGAGGATGAAATATCTGTATCAGCTTTCGGCTTGCCCGAAGGGGGAAGCGGAAGCTGAAGTTTTCTGCGAATGGCATCCTTCATCGCTTCCTTTTCCAACCCAACTGCCTGTTCTTCTGTACGATGCCAATGCTCTTCGATCATGTGCTGAGCCTGTTCGGGATGACTCACATTATTAAATGGAATCCTTCCAACCCACGTACGCACGATGACATCACCATAATCAAGGATACGCCCAAGCTGGCTCGTTTCAACCCCAACAGAAAGGGTCGTGCCAAGGGGAGATTCCTGCCTGCTATCGTAAATACCTATCACCTTTTCAAGCCATACCACGCGCTGGTTGGTGACAATGTAATAATCGTTGCCCCAGTCGATCACAAGCCATGCTATCCACAGGATAATTGCGATCAGTGAACCCCATGCCGCCAGCGCAACGATTGCAAAACTTACGATAGAGTACCAGGCATAGAAGAAAAAGAGGGGCACGAACAGCGCAAGGACGGGCCAGATCAGCTTTTGATAGAGAACTATCGGATGCTTGCGCGCCAGGAAATAGACGACTTCATCAGATCTCAACCATTTGAATCGCAATCTCTGCGCCAGTTGACGGCTGCGGACAGCGACCTCGAGATTCAACCGAAGTTTGGGATCACGCTTGTAAAGCTGTTCAAAATCCTTCCGGGAAAGAACGAGCAAAGTAGTATCCGCCACAGCAGTGGCGGTCGCAGAACGTCGCCGATTCGAAACCAGGGCCAGTTCGCCGAAGTAATCGCTTTTCACAAAAACCGCAAGTTGTGTTTGCTTCCCATCCTGCCTGCGGGTAATATTCACACTCCCGCCATGGATCAAATAGAAACTCTCGGCTTTGCCATCCTGTTCGAAAATAACAGCCCCCGCGGGATGAGAAGCCTCGCTGAGCTTCTCGGCGATAGTCTGAAGTTCATCGTCATCCAAACCGTGGAAGAGATGGATCTTCTTGAGAAAGGCGACTCTTGCAGAAGTTTCAATGGGCACGGTTTGATTCTATCAAATTTCACGCACGATGGTACATCCGTATGCAGGCATTTCTGTCAACTCAGGTAAACGCCCATCGAGCAGCGCTTCCACCGCCTCTCCCAGAAAGAAGCGGGTGGCTTTCCTTTGACGGAACTTGACATCATCCACCGCGCCGCGGTAACGGAGGATCCCCTCACGATCAACTATAAAAACGTGTGGTGTCATCTGCGCTTCGTAAAGGTCCGCGACAACGCGTTCCGCATCCATCAGGACGGTTGGCAGGCGTCGCGTTTTAGCAGCTTCTTCCAGCATTTGAACGGATTCGTTCCGATTCGCGGCAATGGGCAGCATCACCACATCCCTGCCCCATTGCACCAGACACGCCATCGTCAAACGGTCGGTCCGCTCCGAATGCGGGCATTCAGCCGACCAGAAGTTGATAATGACGATCTTCCCGCGATAATCACTTAATCTATGAGGAATGCCGCGGAGATCGCTCAATTCAAAATCGGGCGCAGGCTGGTTAAGTTGCACAGGAAGATTATAACAAGAACCGGCTCCCGCTCATTTGACCGGTCAGACTATCCAGGCTATAGACACAATTAGGCAGGGATTACGCAATCAGGACAGAAACCAAAATCGCCAGGCCGCCGCTCAAAAACATCATGATGGAAAAACCATATCCTTGATGCAGGTCCTTCACCATCAAATGGGTCCGCTCCGCAATGTTCATCTCGCTGACGGATTGGGCATAGGTCATGGAAAAATTGCCGAGATAGCTCTTGTATCCGTAGATGCTGAACATGCCAATGACATTGGCAGTTATTCCACACATGAAGAAGCGGTTGCTGAGAGAAACGGCGCCGAAATCGGCAGCGATCCACGACCATGCCAGGACGATCCCCGCGCTGATGATATCAATGAGCAGCGTATTAAGGAACAGGTTAAGCCACCAGGGTTTATTGGACATATTCCCTCCATAAAGGCATACGAGGCACTGGAGGGAGGTTGCAGGACTTCAGCATGATAAAATCCTCAACATGAAAAAATGGCAAGTCGGGCTTGGGGTGCTCATCAGCATCGTTTTTATCTGGTTCGCGCTGCGCGGCCTGCGTCTCGATGAGTTCTGGGACTCAGTAAAACAGGCAAATTACATCTGGCTGGTGCCCGGGATTGGCGTTTATTTTGTCGGTGTATGGGTGCGGGCATGGAGATGGCATTATCTGCTCGGTCCCATTAAGAAGATACCCACCAAGACCATGTTCCCCATCACGGCCATTGGGTATATGGGAAATAACATCTATCCTGCGCGCGCAGGCGAAGCGCTGCGTGCGGTGATCCTCAAGCGCAAGGAAGGCGTATCGATTTCAGCATCACTGGCTACGATCATTGCGGAACGTATTTTTGACGGCGTTGTGATGCTGGCATTTGTATTCGTCAATCTCCCGGAACTCGCCAGGTTGACTGGCAGTTCCGGCTTCGTCGGCAACATTCAGCAGGTGGCAGTGATTGGTACGGGAGTGTTCCTTGGCGCACTCGCTGTTTTTCTGCTTGCCGCCATGTTCCCCCGTGTAACGGAAAAATTCGGATTGTGGTTCATTGATCGTCTCACGCCAAAGAGATTGCATGAACGCATCATCAGCCTGATGAATAAATTTCTCGATGGGCTGGCCTCGCTCCGTTCACCCTTCAATGTATTGATGGTCTTTTTTACATCGGTCATCATCTGGCTGCTTGAAACGGGCAAATACTGGTTCGTGATGCACGCCTTCGATTTCAGCGTTTCATTCTTCGCGTTGATGCTGATGAACGGCATTGTCAACCTGGCAACGACCATCCCCTCGGCGCCTGGTTATATTGGCACGTTCGATGCGCCGGGCATCGCGGTGCTTACCGCCTACGGCGTGGAACATTCCGTCGCGGCGGGATACACGCTCGTGCTGCACGTTGCCTTGTGGCTGCCGATCACGTTACTGGGTGCGTATTACCTGGCACGTGAGGGGATCAAGTGGAGTGATTCGCTGCGGGTGGAAACGGAAAAGTTATAAATATCCCAATCAGCCTGGGTTATACTTGACAGTCACTGAGCAGAAAACTCGATTGGTCATCACAGAAGGAACACATCATGACGCAAGACGTACCGACAAAAACGAGGTTGAGGGTGCTCATCGCAGACGATATTCAGGAAACGCGCCGCAACGCCCGCCTGATGCTGGCTACAATTGATAATGTAGAGGTGGTTGCCATAGCCGTCAATGGTCTGCAGGCTGTTGAAATGGCAAAGGAACAACACCCGGATATCGTCCTGTTGGACATCAACATGCCGGAGATGGATGGGTTGACCGCCTACAAGGAGATTGCCAAAATTTACCCCGACATAGGCTGCATCATCATCTCCACAGAAAAAGATTCGACTACCCTGCGAACGGCCATGTCCATCGGCGTGCAGGAATATTTGATTAAGCCGTTTACTGTGGACGAGTTGGAAATAGCCATCACGCGCGTCTATGAGCGCGTAAAACAAACGCGCCAGAAACTCGCGCAGACTGCCAGACTGCAAATGCAAAGGGAAACCTATCTGAAACAGCTGGCGACGGAATATGCCAGGACACGGCGCACCGACGATAAAGCGATGGAGGTCTTCGAACAGCTGGCGGAGAATCCCCACTGCGATGGGCGCTGGCTGCAGACACTCGCTATGATCTATGTCGTCCGCCAGCGGTGGGACAGGCTCAAACTTCTTGCTGAAAAGGTCGACCAGCGCATGAAAAGCCAAAGAAAGTAAGTAGGGCAGGTTTTGCGAAGCATCCCCGAACGGGACAACCTGCCAATTTTTTGTGATGTCGGGTTCAAAACCCGATCTACTGGGAGAGCTGATGAGAATCGCAATTATCGGAGCGGGGTTTGGCGGTATGGCCGCCGCATATGATTTAAAAAAAGCAGGGCACGAAATAACCATCTACGAATCCGCCGATTATGTTGGCGGATTGGCTTCCGGATTCAAAGAACCGCATTGGGACTGGTCGGTCGAGAAGTTCTATCATCACTGGTTCCAGTCGGACAAGGATATGCTTGCCCTGATCAAGGAATTGGGATGGGAGGACAAGGTGATATTTCCACGTCCATTGACCGTGATGTATGACAAGGGCAGGTTCTACCCGTTTGACTCGATATTCAAAATGGCGCTCTTTCCCGGACTTGGGTTTGGTCTCGATAAAATAAGATTCGGCTTCGTCGGACTCCACCTCCGTTTTACGAATAACTGGAAAACATTGGAAAAATACAGCGCGGATGAATGGATGCAGAAGTACGCGGGGAAGCGAGTCTATGAAAAGATGTGGAAGCCGTTGCTGGTCGGGAAGTTCGGTCCATACTACGATCAAGTCAACATGGCATGGATGTGGGCACGCATCAAGGCTCGCACAACAAGGTTGGGAACATTCGAAGGCGGCTTTCAAAAGTTTGCTGATTTGTTCGCCGAGAAACTGCGCAAGATGGGGGTTGAGATCCAGCTTGGGGTGAAGGTTGGGTCAATCAAACGGGGGCAGGATGGGTTGTCGGTAGGAAGGGAGGATGAGTCCGAATCGTTCGATAAAGTGCTGGTCACCACAGCCCCCAATCTAATGGCGAAGTTGAGTCCGGATCTTCCAGAAAATTATCTGAAGGGCCTGCTTGAGTTGAAGTCCATGGGCGCGGTGGTAATGGTGTTGTCGCTCAGGCACCAGTTATCAAGGGACGGCTATTACTGGTTCAACCTGCCGAAGGAGGCAGGCTATCCGATGCTGGCATTGGTGGAACACACGAATTTTGTTTCAAAGGAACATTTTGGCGGTGACCATATTGTGTATGCCGGCGATTACCTGCAAGTTGGACACGAATATTTTTCGATGAGCGATGAGGCGTTGCTGGAACGCTTTACACCCGCATTTAAAAAACTCAACCCCGCGTTTGAACGGGATTGGATAAACAAGGTTTGGGTGTTCAAAACAAATTATGCCCAGCCCGTACCGCTGGTGAACCATTCGAAGAATATCCCCGCGATCCAGACACCCATTGAAGGTCTCTATTTCGCTTCGATGAGTCAGGTCTATCCGTGGGACCGCGGCACGAATTTTGCCGTGGAGATTGGAAGAAGAGCCGCGAGACTCATGAGTGGTGAACAGTGATCAGTTTCGGTGAAAAATGAATGAACAATTCATCAAGCCCCGGTATGATTTAGGTGGATTCGCAGGGATTCCGAATCGTGTTAAAGATGCGTTTGCGTCGGGCAAATATGATGCTGTGGTATTGTTTTTGGTGGATGCTTTCGGCTGGCGTTTCTTCGAGCGCTTTCAGGACGCAGCGTTCGTTAAGCGGATGGCGAAACACGGCAGGATCGAAAAACTGATATCGCAATTTCCATCCACAACTGCCGCGCATGTGACGACCATCCATACCGGTTTGCCTGTCGGGCAGAGCGGCGTGTATGAATGGTATTACTATGAACCACTTGTGGACCAGATCATTGCGCCATTATTATTTTCCTACGCAGGCACCAAGGATCGTGACACTTTGAAACCGACGGGGATCGAGCCAGCGGCTTTGTATCCAAAAGGAAAGTTTTATCCTGATTTGAAAAAAATGGGTGTAGACCCGTATGTTTTTGGGCTACGGGAGTATACACCCTCCACCTACTCCAATGTAGTAATGGCAGGCGCAGAGTTGCGTTCATTCAAAACCCTCTCCGAGGCTTTGATCAACCTTGGCTTGTTATTGGAGAAACAGACAGGGCCCGCTTATGTCCATGTCTATTTTGACAAAGTTGACACACTCTGCCATGAGTACGGACCCAACGCTCGGCAAACTGAGGCGGAGATCGAAACCTTCCTGCTCATCATGGAGCATTATTTTGAGCGCACTTTCAACGGAAAGAAGAGGATCTTATTTCTAATGACGGCCGATCATGGCGCCTCTGAAGTGGATCCTCAGACCACAACCTATTTAAACACCAACCCGCGCTTTGCAGGCCTCGAGCGTTTCCTGAAAACAAATCTCAAAGGACAGCTGCTTGTCCCTGCGGGATCAGCGCGTGATATGTTCCTTTATATCAAAGATGATTTGCTTGATGAAGCGCAATCCTTTCTCGCAACGCGGCTGGAAGGAAAAGCCGATGTCTTAAGAACAGAATCCCTGATCGCGGACGGATATTTCGGCACAGAAATATCGTCCCGTTTTCGGGAACGTGTGGGAAACCTGGTGATCCTCTCATATCGCTACGAGTCGGTGTGGTGGTATGAGAAGGATAAGTTCGAGCAGAAGTATTACGGGCATCACGGCGGATTGACGCCACAGGAGATGGAAACTATTCTTTACATTTGCGAAACTTAGGCGATTTGCAATAATAGAATCAAAAGGCGACCCATTTAGGTCGCCCTTTGATTTATTCGCCGCGCGCATGTGGATATGCATCCCAGTCGCAGATGTTGATGCCAGAGGTGGTCTCGCCGCCTTTGACGATGAAGAACTTCATGACACGTTCCGGGTGAACATATGCACTCTCCAGGTTATATCCCGGCGCCCAGGCATATGCATAGTACCTCCCATTGGGAAGCAGAACTTTGAAGGTCGGTGTGTTCTCAGGGATCGAGAACTGAATGACCTGATTCGTGCTTTGCGCAGCCTTCGTGCCTTTCATCTCAAAGTAGAGGGTCATGGGCGGGTTGAGCTCGCTTGGGTAGCAAATGTTACCCGTGACCTCGCCATGCGGCAGATTTTCAGTTCTGAGATCCACACAGAAAGCCTGGTTGGCGTTGGCACCATAACCAAACAAGACTCCAGAAGGGTTACGCAGCCTCCACCTTGTTTCCTTCCTGCGAGCCAACTGACCGGCA
>DATDRD010000188.1:0-2639 GCA_035291925.1 Anaerolineales bacterium | reverse complement strand
TCATCCCGGCGCTTGGGTTGGAATCGAGTTCAGCAGTCATCAAACTGGCAGAGTCGCATCCAAATCTCTATGCCGCGCTGGGTTTTCATCCAACAGAACTGGATAAATGGAATGAGTCTTCCATTGATAATCTTCGAAGTTCAATTCTCCCTCACCCTGAGTCCCTCTCCCGCCGGGAGAGGGGTTGGGGTGAGGGAAAAATCGTCGCCATTGGCGAAATCGGGTTGGATTACTACTGGGTCAAGGAATCTGACAAACGCGCACAGCAACGCGAGGTGCTGAAGCAACAACTCAAATTAGCGCAGGAAGTGAACAGGCCCGCGGTTATTCACATGCGCGAAGAGAACGATGCCTGGCTCGGACAGGCATCCATTGACTTGCTGGAAATCCTTGGCGACTGGCATAACGAACTACGCGCCGACAATCATCCGCTCGCGGAAAAACCCGGCGTCCTGCATTCCTATAACGGAAATCTTGAAACAGCACAACAAGCGATAGATCTCAATTTCTACCTCGGCGTCACGGGACCTGTTACGTACAAAAACGCGGAAGAGAAACGTCAGATCGTCCGACAGTTGCCGCTTGAGCGGCTTCTCATCGAGACCGATTCGCCGTTCCTTACTCCCGTCCCACACCGCGGCAGGCGCAACGAACCTGCTTTCGTGGCATATATTGCTGATAAAATTGCAGAAATTCATATGACAACCCGCGAACAGGTCGCTGAAATTACCACAGTCAACGCCGCACGCCTGTTCGGTTGGGGAGGCTGACGCTTGAGCTCGATCACTTTTTTTACATCGGTACAGGATCAACTTCGATTTGTGGAGGGACGGATTCGGGAACAGGCTGGAGAGGAACATCATCCCGATTTACGCTCCGCATTGGAACATCTTTTATCAGCGGGAGGCAAGCGCATCAGACCGACCCTCGGCCTGCTCGTCGGAAACATGCTCGGCGCGCCCGAAGAGAAACTCATCACCCTCGGCGCCTCGGTGGAACTGCTCCACACTGCGACACTGGTCCACGATGACTTGATTGACGGGGCGCTGCTGCGCCGCGGCATGCCCACCTTGAACGCGCGCTGGTCGCCTGCCGCGACCGTGCTGACCGGTGACTTCCTGTTCGCCCGCGCCGCCAAACTCGCCGCAGAGACGGATTACCTCCCGCTCATGAAACTTTTCGCAGAGACTTTGGCGACCATTGTCAACGGCGAATTGACCCAGATGTTCTCCGCGCGCGGGATCATCGAACGCGACAACTACTACAATCGCATCTATGCAAAGACCGCCTCCCTGTTCGAGATGGCATCATTGGCCGCGTCGATGGTCGCCACCTCAGATGAGGAGATGCGCGCATCCATGAAAGCCTTCGGCTATGAGGTCGGCATGGCGTTCCAAATTGTGGATGATATTTTAGACTTCACGGGCGAGCAATCCGCAGTAGGCAAGCCGATCGGCTCCGATCTGCTAAATGGACTGGTCACGTTACCAGCGATCTATTTTGCAGAAGCAAATCCTGCCGATGAAGATGTACTCTCCCTCCCCCAGGGGGGCTGGAAAGACACGGAGCGCGTGCAGCGTCTTGTCGATAGCATCCGCCAGAGTGAAGCGATCCAGCAGGCCATGGACGAAGCGCGTCAAGCTATCAGCCGCGCGCTCAAATCATTGACCGACGCGCCAATTTCCCCGGAGAGAGAAGCGCTGGAAAACCTGGCGAAGTTTATTGTGGATCGAAAAATCTAATTCGGACTTCGGAAGTCTATGGAAAATATCCCATGCCTAATCCGCGTAAACCGTTCAGAATAAACGTCGGCTTCATTATTCATGAAGAAGTCGGCTATAGTCACGAAATCACCTTCGAACTCGACAAGATACGACTGGATGACCTTGAACTGCAAAACCTGCAAGGATCCGTCGATATTGGCCGCACCCCACAAGGATTGGTGGTACGGGGAGAATTTTCATCTAGTACAAACCTTGAGTGCGTGAGATGCCTGAGGGAATTCACCTACCCACTGAACTGGGAGATCACCGAGTTATACGCGTTCAGCAAAAAGTCCGTGAGCGAATCGGGGCTGCTGCTGCCCGATGACGCGCACATTGATCTTGCTCCGCTTCTGCGCGAGTATGCACTGCTGGAAATCCCGATCAGTCCTTTGCATAGGCCTGACTGCAAAGGGTTATGCCCCGAATGCGGACAGGACTTGAACATCCGCGATTGCGGGCATCGCCCACAGGAAGATGAATCTCCTTTCGCCAAACTCAAGGATTTGTTGTAAAATAATGCCCATGAACGCAATTCCTTCCTCCACGGTGACAATAACCATGGCCATGTCCCCTATACGGGTGGAGATGTCACACCGCGCCTGGGATCAGCGTTAGTTTTGTCCATATTGAATATGGAGGCTGTCCCGGTTACGCGGACGGCCTTTTTGTTTGGATTACAACCATGTCATTGCGAGGGCTGTTGGTCGAGACGTAAACGTCGAGAGCCAGCCCGAAGCAATCTCATGTAACCACCCAACGCAAAGTTCACTATTGCGAGGAAACATCGGCCCAGTGGAGATTGCTTCGCCACCCGCGCTTCGTCTGCGCCTTCGGCTCCGCTCAGCGCGAAGGTCGCTCGCAATGACACAGAAT
>DATDRD010000187.1:0-2233 GCA_035291925.1 Anaerolineales bacterium | reverse complement strand
CAGGGGTTTATTGGACGCCGCGTTCGGAAGCAGGCGCGGCAGGAATTTCTGCATGAATGCACCGACGCGTTCATTCACGCGCCGCCCGGTCTGGATCCCGCCTACCATGGCCTTCGCCATTTGACGCGTTGCCTGGGCATGCGCGTTGGTCCGGAATCTCCCTGCACGCGGGGTGGGTTCGTTGGTTTCCTCCTCCTCCGTTTCCGTTTCGACGAGCGTGGTCGAAAGGGGTTCTGCTGATTGCGCGCGTGGAATGGATGACGGGAAACCACGCGCCCCGGGTGTTTGCATTTCCTCGCCGGGAGGCATCATGTTTTCAGTTTGCGCAGGGATGGCATAGGCGGAGGGTTGTACCATATGTGCGGCGAAATCTGCCAGTGCATCGGGTTCCTCTTCGGGGATTGGAGATTGGTAATTCGAGATTATCGGTTCTTCGCGGCTTTGTGGTTCAAGTGATCTAGCTACGGTAACTTCTTCTGTTACAGGAGCAGGTTTGGGCGGACTCGAAGGGAAACGCGCAGGATTGATTTCCGGTCGCAGGATGGTGATCGTCCCATGCCCGCTTTGCGGCTGGATCAACACCGCGTTCAAATCGCCCTTCGTTAAAGTCAATTTGCGGTAACTTGCTTCCAGCGATGCAGGCGGGCGTTCGTTCAACAGGTCGGCCTCCCAATCTCCGGGGAATTTTCCACACAGCATAAGCAAATCATGTGGGTGCAATTCAACCTGTGAAAAATAGGCATGGATCGTTTGACCTGACCCGAGTCCCTTGCCTGAAAGCGCGGGATCATGGATGTGGCGCGACTGTCCCTCGCTCACCCAAACTGCATGCGTTGGCCCGCTGAGTAACAAGGTGCATTGATTATGGCGGATTACCGCCAGCACAACCAGGCCCAGCACATGCTGTCCGCGCCCGGCTGAGGCTAGATTGCTCTCGAGCAACGTCGTGTTGATGCTCTCCGCTGCTTTGCGCATCGCGGAGGTCAGGGATCCCGGCAATTGATGGAACAGCTTTGCGGCGCTGTCCATCAATTGCCTAAGCTCTTCAATCGAAAATGGGGTGTTGCCTGAAAGCATGAAATACACGATCAGGTTATCGTGCTCGCGCCCGCGCGCGCTCCTGCGCGGCGCTGTGACAGCCAGCAGGCCCGGGAGCGAGGCCAATTCCTGGCCGTTCATCCTATGGATGGGGAGGATATTCAGATCGAATGTGGACACGGTGTAAGAATGTCAGAAAGGTTGCCATCATTATACTGGTAAAATTTCATTGCGGGATGATGGACAACAAACGATAACCAAGGATCAAAAGCCATTTATGAACTTCATATTGCACAAGGATTTCCCCGAATTTTCTGCGACGATGTGGAACAATCTCGTCGAACAAAGCATCGCGGATACACCGTTTTCACGCCATGAATATCTCAGTGACTGGTGGAAGACTCTCGGCGGCGGCGAATGGAGCCAAGCCGAACTTGTTCTAATCTCTGCAACCGAGAACGATCAACTCGTCGGCATCGCCCCGTTATTCATTACCGAATACGATGGGCAGCAGGCGCTCATGCTCGTTGGCAGTATCGAAATATCGGATTATCTGGATTTGATCGTCCGTGCGGATGATCTGCCGCGCTTCCTCTCCGGACTTCTGGACTTCCTCGCTTCCCGCTTCGCGTCCAACGGCAATTGGTCTGGCATCGACTGGTATAACCTCCCTGATTCCTCTCCCACGCTCGCGGCTCTCAAAACTGAGTCCGAGCGACTCGGCTGGACCTATCACGAAGAGATCTATCGTCCCACGCCGCGCATCGCGTTGAACGGTTCATTTGAAGAATATCTCTCGCGCCTGGACAAGAAGCAGCGTCACGAGATCCGCCGCAAGATGCGCCGCGCCGCGGAGTCAGGGAAAGTCCGTTTTTATGTGGTGGATAGGGATGCCGATATTGAAACAGAGTTGGACTCATTCTTCCATCTCATGGTTCAGGACCCCAACAAAGCCATGTTTCTCCGGGATGCCATGCGTGACCAGATGTCCACGACCATTCGCGCCGCGCACGAAGGGGGCTATCTCTGGCTTGGTTTTTTGGAGGTGGAGGGGGTCAAAGCCGCGGCCTCACTCAACTTTGATTACAAGAATAAACTGTGGGGATACAACTCAGGAGTCAGACGCGATTTCATGGAACTTTCTCCCGGCTGGGTACTACTGGCGCACGTCATTCAATGGTGCTGCGAAAACAAC
>DATDRD010000186.1:0-2079 GCA_035291925.1 Anaerolineales bacterium | reverse complement strand
TAGGTCAAAGTCGGCGGCGCGGGAGGAATAGGTCTTCACAAAATGATCGGCCATGTCCTTGTTAGAGGAAACTGCCTCCTCACATCGCACATCGTTCTCAACGATTCTTATCTGAAGTGAGCTTTCACGTCCTAGTCTTAGAGTCGTTGCTGCCCATCAATTCTGTCACGAATATCTCTGTAATAAGCGTGAAAACTACAACAGTTCTGTTGAAAGATTCCATCTGGGCAACGGTGGGTTTGACCTTGACCGCCAACTCATGGCTAAAGATGTGGCGCAACCAAGAGAGTGTTCTTAGATCGTCGTATATATCGACAAATGCTTCGTCTACTCGGTCTCCAGAAGCTTTATCCTCAAGATCTGCCTTGATGGTATTTTTGAGTTCAGTAAGGAAGTCCTTGCCTAGTACTACAACGACGTTTCGCATTACTACGACGTTTCGCGCTTTCGCGAGTTAGAAAGCCGGCGATGCCGCTTCATGGTGCGCTTGCGGTGTGAACGGTAGGCGGCATGATTGCGGGATTGCCGGTAGTGCAAGATGGCCAACACATTGCGCAACGGAAACGCTTCTTCTTCGATAGCCCGTGCGATGAGCTGGCGGGCCTGCGCGGTCGTGAGCGCGGGGCTTTTTTTGCCACCGCAGACGCAACCGGATCAAGAACAAATGCGCCGAGAAGGTGTGGGTCATATGATGATGCCAACCCGGCCAGGTGCGGGTTTCATAATGATCCAGGCCGACTTCACCTTTCCCTTCTTCCAGCGCGGTCTCCACCGGCCAGCGCACTCCACTGACGCGGATAAATTCACTCCGCGGGCAGGTCGTGGGGGCATTGCTGAAGTAAAACTTGACCTCTGGCTCAGGTCCCAGTGTGCGTCGGAAGACCAGCCAAATCCGTGGGCCTGGCAATCCTTCCCGAACAGGGGTCGCACGCAAAAATGCGAACTCGGCCATCAAGGGGCCCTTGCTACCTTCCTTGATAATCCGGCGCACCCACTTCGATTTCGGCAAGTCGCCTACCAGGTCTCGTACTTCACGGGGGCGCGGTGCATTCCGCGCCACTCGCGGGCGTGTTCGCCGAGGTCGCAAGAGACCTCGGCGCGGGGCCTCCACCGCTGGCGTGTGCAGCCACACTCGCGTGTCCGCCGGCACTTCGACCAAATACCATTTGCCGAGGCGATCAATTTCCTCCATAAAAACCGGGCTTTTTCCATAGGTCTCATCGGCCGTCACCCAGCGAAAGGGGACCACCGCGCCCTGCACTGTGTCGGTCATCATGTCCAATGCCAGTTCCGGTTCAGTTTGGAAGCGCACGTCCTCCGGTATCCGACAGGCTTGCCAACGCTCGCGATACTCGTCGGTAAACCAGCCTTCCGGGAGATACAGCCGTTCATCCAAGAACGCATAGCCGCGCGAACTGGCGTAGACCAGAAACACACCCTGCTGACAATTCGCGACTTTCCCCAGATGACCACAGTATTGATAGGCGACCCCGACCGAGTGCGATCCCTGTTTGGGAAAACCACTCCCATCCGCAATCACCACGCCGTCGGCTTCGCCCAAGTCCGCGACGATCAACTCATGCTGATGTTCCCGCATCCGGCTTCGATCCCAGGTGCTTTCCGTCATAAAGCGTTGGGCGGCGCGCACGGCTTTGGGGTCGGCCCCGTGCAGGGCCAACACCATCGGTTCAATCGTCTTGCGCTCAAGGTTCGACAGCTGCCCACACAAATAAAACAGCGACCACTGACGCTGTTCACGCCGATAGAAGCAATCGTGAAACAAGTGGTGAAAGGCAATCAACTCCTCGGCACTGGCGTCAATGTCCTCCGGCAGCAACTTGGGCGAGGGTGGCTGCCCACTGGCTGGTGGCCGAACACGATGGCGGCGTTTGGAACGCGAAACTTTGGTGCTCATGGCAGGCTCCTTTGGTCAGAGGTTGCCAATGAGTGTAACCCTTAAAACGTCGTAGTAATGCAAAACGTCGTTGTAGTACTAGGATTTGGGTATCGCCTCGCACGCGATAGACGGTTTTCTGCATTTTGCGGTAGCGGCGATTTCCGCGCTCGACGGCGTTGGAG
>DATDRD010000185.1:0-4690 GCA_035291925.1 Anaerolineales bacterium | reverse complement strand
TCGTACTTGTCATCCACATCAATTTCCAGCTCCGAGTCATAATTGGGAATCTTGTTATTCCCCTTGAGCTTGTACTTTGCGTTTGCCATGTCATCCTCCTCGTGCGAAAATAAACTCGGTTTTTGTATTATAGTCTCAAATGAGAATTATGCGCTATATTATTTTCAACAAACCCTCTGGTGCGACTTAACTTCAGATGAGATATGTTTTCTAAAAAAGCAAGGGCATTATAATCATTCCATGTCCCGTCGCGTCCTGACCATTGTTACGGCATTACTCTTATCTTCATTGATTGCATTATCAAATGCTCCCAGCTCCCACGCGGGACAGGACGTAATACCAAAGCTGGCGGGTTCTCCCTACGATTTGGTCAACGCCGTCAATTCCCTGCGCTCGTCCCATGGACTTGCACCTTATAGCATGAACTCCATCCTGATGTACACTGCCCAATCCCAGGCGGATTTCCTGGCGGCTACCGGAACGATGACGCACACAGGCCCTGGCGGCTCCAGTTTGACGGACAGACTGCTCGCGGCGGGCTACCCGCTGGCGGGAGAACTCTCGGCTGGTGGCTTCCGCGCGGAGAATATTACGGGGGGCAATGAAAGCATGCCCGCCCAAGCCGCCGTCGATCAATGGACCGGCGATGCACTGCATCTAAACACGATGCTCTCGCCAAACCTGACCGAGATCGGCAGCGGTGTGGCAGTGAGTGGCGGAAGGGTCTACTACGTAATTGATTGCGCGCGCCCCACAACAAGCGGAGCGCCCCAGGCGTCTACTTCGGTTGCCGGAGACGGATCAGCTGTCCCTGCGCGCGAGGCGCCAATTGCTTTCGCGATTGTCAGCACGCCGGATTCGAACGGCGATGTCATCCATGAGGTTCAATTTGGTCAAACGCTCTGGCAGCTCGCAATTACCTACAACGTCAAAATAGATGAGATCAAGAGCCTGAACAATCTGTTCGATAATAATATATACCCCGGAAACAAGTTGTTGATCAAAAGGGGAGTGCTACAACCCACCGCCGTTCACACGCAAACTCCGCCGACCATTCTGACTGCTGCATCGACCAATGCACCAGCCTCAACTGTTACGGCCATCCGGCCAGTCTCGACATCCACGCAGGTCATTACAGCTTCGTCCTCGTCAAATAACAACGGCACAGTCATGGGAGTGATGATAGGTATCATTGCGCTTGCCCTGCTTGGGGGCGGTCTGTTTACATGGCTGGGAAGTTCAAGGAAATAGCGCGCGCTGTGGATATTGGAAGAATATCACAATAAACTGATTACAATCCTTGCTTACACTTGGATTATCCTCTGCTATGCTTGAATTATATTGCGATGATTTTCACAAATCGGAGAGGTGTGTATGAGTGAATTTCGGATTGATGCGCTCCTGCCACAGGAGATGGCAACACGGGCGGAGTACCTGGGTGTTCGCAAGGCAGAGATGCCTTTTATCAAGGTGTTCATGTTATCTGTGCTGGCAGGCGCGTTCATTTCTCTTGGCGCGATCTTTGCAACCACGGTGGGCGCAGGCGGGATGGCAGTGGCGTCTACAGATGGGACAATCGCATTTAATACCGGTTTGCCTTATGGCCTTACCCGGCTCCTTATGGGCTTTGTTTTTTCCCTGGGTCTGATCCTGGTGGTCGTCGGTGGGGCGGAACTGTTCACAGGGAACAACCTGATCGTCATGGCGTGGGCAAATGGTAAAGTAACAGGCCGCGCCCTTTTGCGCAACTGGGCGATTGTCTATCTTGGCAACTTTTTCGGTTCGATCGGAACCGTCATCCTCATGTTCTTTACCAGGCAGTACACATTCGGTGCGAATTCAGTTGGGATCACCGCGCTGAAGATCGGGGTTGCAAAAGTCGAATTTACCTTCCTGCAGGCAATTGCACTCGGCATCCTTTGTAATGCACTGGTATGCCTGGCAGTCTGGCTGACGTACAGCGCGCGCAGCACGCTGGATAAGATCCTAGCCATTCTTTTTCCCATCACTGCTTTTGTTGCGGCCGGGTTCGAGCACAGTATCGCGAACATGTATTTCATTCCCTATGCATTGTTCATCAAGGATTTCGATCCGAATTTTGTTTCCACTGTTAGCGACAAGGTCGCTCATCTCGACCTGTTGACATGGCAGGCATTTTTGTTCAGCAACCTGATCCCGGTGACGATCGGGAATATCATCGGTGGAGCGGTGCTGGTTGCGGCCATCTACTGGGCGATATTCCTTCGCCCTGACAAATCCCAGTGAGGAGTATATATGAAAGCATACGTATTGATTAAAACACGCCCGGGTGAAGTAAAGGAAGTAGTGCGCCAGCTACGCAAAATGCAGCATGTTGTTGAAGCCCATATGACGTTTGGCCCTTACGATGCGGTCGCCGTCATTGAAACTTCTGATCTGAGCGGACTCGGAAACCTGATTGCTTCCGCCATTCAACCGGTTCCCGGGGTGGAACAAACTCTCACCTGCGTGGCTGTTGAGCTATAGGGATAAAATCACCAAAAGGTCCCTTAACGATGTGAGGTAACCCTGACCTGCCCGGTTGCAGAGATCTGAGGGAGGATCGTGCTTCGCTGGCAGGGCTCAGGTCTTGTCGCCGCGTAAAGCGGCATCTCCTGTTTCTGAATTAGCCTGGTTTTTGTAACCCCCTGTCATGCGTCTGTAACCTCGGAAGGGGCTTTTGTTTGCTATAATCCCAGTGTTCGTTTGCGTAATAATGACAAAATGCCGTTGAAAGGGTGTATTATGCTTAAAAAATTCTTTTCGTGGTTCAGAAAGCCTCTGCCCAATGTGCTATACATGGAAAAGCGCAATCAATTGTTTAGACTTGACCCCGAGAAGGTCGGGATCAAAAGGTCAAATGAATATCCAAACGTATGGGGAGTAATGACAGAATTCACGTTGGACGGCGGGTACGTCACGATCGTTTCTCTCGCGAATGGGAAGACCGATATGTATTTTAGTACTGGCAGCGGGATTCTTGGCGCCGGTGATAACTCCATGGTCTCGATTGCTTCCGCCGAGCTGGTCAAAACTGCGGAGCGATACCTCTCACAGATGCGGTCAACCGTAGACCACCCATTTCCGTCTCCGGGTCACACGCGTTTCTATCTTTTGACATACCACGGATTATTGACCGGGGAGGTCTCAGAGAACATCATGCTCGATGAACGTACCCACCCGATGTATGGACTATATGCTTTTACCCAGAACGTAATTACACAAATACGTCACATCTCCGGCGGACGCAAATAGAGCATCTGCAATACTTAACAATAAAGAGCCTCTCCCGTAAGAGAAGAGGCTCTTTGTTTCACCTGTCTATGGCAGCCGGTATCTCAAGATGCGGTTGTTGCCGGCGTCTGTCACCCAGACGAATCCCTGCGGGTCCACAGTGATCCCTGCTGCTAGCCCGATTTCGGTTGAACCGATCCCGAAATCGCCCCAGGTGCGCACAAACTCGCCAGTCCCGGTAAACTCGATCACGCGATAGCCTTCGGGGTCGGTTATGAACACATGCTTGTTCGCGCTTACAGCGATGAAGGGTTTGTTGTCCAGTGATTGACCAAACCACGCATTCACGTCCCATTGTGCGGAGGGGAGGTAGACCGCCCCATCCTCGCTCGGTATGAAGGATTGAACACGTTGATTCCAGGTATCGGTTACATACACGGTTCCATCGTTCGCCACCGCAACGCCGACCGGCTCATCGAACTGGCCGGGATCAAATCCTGCGGCCCCAAATTCCGTGATGTAATCTCCGTCTTCGTCGAAGACAACGATGCGCTTGTTTCCGGTATCGGCAACGAAGACGCGTCCCTGCGAGTCAACTGCGATGCCGCGCGGCCCCCAGAAAGAACTCTTCGACTCAGGGATTTCGGGCAGCGGCTGGCCATACTGCCCCCACATTTTGTCCGATTTGCCATCTTCACTGAATTTCTGGATGCGGTGATTCCATGTATCGGCGACATACACGGAGCCATCCGGGCCGACTGCCACACCCCACGGTTCGTTAAATGTACCGATGGGAGCATCGCCCGTTGCTGCATCTGCAAAGGCGCCCCATTCCTGTAGCAGACTTCCATCAGGTGCGATATGCAGGATGCGATGATTACGTGAATCTGCGACGTAGAGATCTTCATCGAGTCCCGCTGCAATCGCGCGCGGTGCGCTTAATCCGAGCGGCGGGAAGAGGTCCGCGCCGAAGATGGGGTCTGCCGATAATACAACGGTACCAGCTTCGTATGGGTCTGAAACGGCAGGCGCTTCCGATGGCCCGACGCCATAGTTCCAGATCTGTGATGCAACATCCTTGCGGACGTAGAGTCTCATTTGATCGGCAGGCTGCCATGTGCTGAGGGTCATGCTCGTGCTGCCAATCGCCTGCGCGTATTTTGTGTAATCGCGGTCTAACCAGATATCCAGGATCCCTGCGCGGATCTGCGGGTTCGTGATTGCGTTCAACACGCGGGTTCGATCAAGATTGAAATAATCCTGATTGGGCCACCACATGCGGATGTAATCGAACTGATAAAACTCATCTCCGAGGGCCGGGTTGATCTTGTCGAAGTTCTTCTGGTCAACAATCACGGCGACCGCATCACGCAATGAGCGCGTCGGTGTGTCGAATGAACGCAGGGCGGTGAAGTCACGCAGATACCATACAAAGGGC
>DATDRD010000184.1:0-3866 GCA_035291925.1 Anaerolineales bacterium | reverse complement strand
AAACTCAAAGCCGGGAAAATGCAGTTTATGATCTCCATGTTGTTTGGCATTATCAGCGGACTTTCATTTGCTTTAGTTTACGCCACCCTGACTGAGGTTGCGTTTGCCATCATCCTCACTGTATTGGTTTTTTTCCACATCAGCCTGATGATCTTGATGCGGTTGAGGCTCATTAGGTTTAGTCAGGTTCATAAGGTTTATTTAGGCTCAAACATGTTCGGAAACTTTCTTGGCACGTTGGCTTTGGGCGGCATCGCCAATTCGACCGGGGTCTTTCTCTTTGGGTTGGGGTCACCATTCGGAATGATTACCCGCCCCACGCGCGAATTCGTGCGCTGGTTCATGGCAAGTATTGGGCTGGTTCTCATGGAAGCCATATTGCAACCCTGGCTGCGCGCAAGCAACAGTATTCCCCCTGGCGCCGGAGCAATCCTCTGGGGTCTCAATTCGCTTATTGTGTGCGGGATTTGGTTCGGAAATATTTTTGGTCTTTTGAGACAACGGGACACCGCACTTCAAGAACTCCACGAAGAGCAAGTTCGATCTGAGAATCTTCTGCTAAACGTTCTCCCTAAAAAGATCGCTGACCGGTTAAAACGAGAGCCGGGAACAATTGCGGAAGCCCACAAAGCCGTTACCATTCTTTTCGCGGATATTGTCGGCTTTACTCCACTCACGTCACAACTCAACCCTGTGGAAATGATCGAACTCCTCAATAAAATTTACTCGGAATTCGATGCATTATCCGAAAAATATCAAGTAGAAAAAATTCGTACGATTGGCGACAACTACATGGTTGCCTCAGGGGTACCAGAATCAAACGAAGATCACGCTCGAAATATGGCAAGGATGGCATTGGAAATGCAAGCTTTCGCAGATAAACTTTCAATACAAAATGAACATAGAATCCAATTTCGAATCGGTATCCATTCAGGTCCTGTAATTGCTGGAATTGTTGGTAGAAAGAAATTCCAATATGACATTTGGGGTGACGCGGTCAACACAGCCAGTAGAATGGAATCTCATGGGGAGGCTGGAAAAATTCAGGTAAGCCAGACTACGTATGAAATGCTCAAGGACGAATTCGTCATGAAACTACGTGGCACGATTGATATTAAGGGTAAAGGACCTATGAAAACATGGTTTTTAACAGGCGGTAAAGAAGGAAGCAATCATGAACAATAACTTTCTCCCATCAGGCACCGTCACCTTTCTCTTTACCGACATCGAAGACTCGACCAAACTTTGGGAGCAATATCCCGAAGTAATGAAAGCGGCGTTGGCGAAACACGATTCGATATTGAAGGAAGCCATCGCATCAAATCATGGATTTGTCGTAAAGACCACGGGCGATGGAGTCCATGTGGTATTCGCAACTGCGCTGGATGGAATCAATGCGGCAATTGCCGCGCAGCGTGGTCTTCGGCAGATTTCCGATGTCTTCGGGGCTTCGGGAGACTTACAGTTACGCGTACGCATGGGATTGCACACCGGCGAAGCGGAGCTGCGCGACGGCGATTATTACGGCGGCGCACTTAATCGCGCCGCGCGCATCATGTCCATTGGGCATGGGGGACAGGTATTAATCTCAGAAACAACCAGGCAAATTGCGTTGGAACATTTATCCAATGATGTTTCCGCGCTCGATCTCGGGTATCATCGTCTCAAAGGTTTGAATCGCGCCGAGCACATTTTCCAACTCCACGCTCCCGATCTGCAACGGGACTTTCCCGCGCTCAAGTCGCTGACACATGCGACGGACAACCTGCCCGCACAACTCACATCCTTTGTTGGGCGTGAGCGTGAACTCGCAGAAGGAAGGTCAAGGCTCGAGGATGCGCGCTTGCTTACCTTGATCGGACCAGGCGGCACGGGCAAAACCCGGCTGTCCATTCAACTTGGTTCTCGACTTTTATCCAATTTCAAAGATGGAGTCTGGTTGGTTGAGTTCGCCTCCATTGCCGACCCGTCTCTTATCATGCAGACCATCGCATCCACCTTTGACATCGGCGAAGCGCCTGATGCGCCGTTGAAAGTTCTTGTGCATGATTATCTGCGCGAGAAACATCTTCTGCTCATCCTCGATAACTGCGAACATCTCGTCGAAGCGAGCGCAAAGGTCGCCGATGAATTTCTTCGCATTGCGCCGAAGATCAAGATCATTGCCAGCAGTCGCGAGGCCTTGGGCATTAACGGAGAAACAGTCTATCGTGTGCCATCGCTTTCTTTGCCGGAGCAGGCTGAAGTCACAAAGGAGGCGGCGATGGGATTCGAGTCAGTGCAGTTGTTCGTGGAACGAGCGTCCGCGGCGAATCCAAAATTCCGACTTACGGATGAGAATGCTTCATCCATCGCCCAAATCTGCTCCCGCCTCGACGGCATTCCCTTGGCTATCGAATTGGCCGCTTCGCGCATCACGGTGTTCTCGCCCGAACAGATCGCCAAAAGACTCGATGACCGCTTTAGACTCCTGACAGGCGGGAGTCGAACCGCCCTGCCGCGCCAACAGACCTTACGGGCGCTTATTGACTGGAGCTACGACTTGCTAAGCGAGAATGAACGCGCATTATTCCGAAGGCTTTCCGTCTTCGCAGGCGGTTGGACGTTTGAAGCCGTCGAGCAGATCTGCCTCAACGTGGACGTGCTTGAACACCTGCCGCATCTGATCAACAAATCGTTGGTCACGGTGAAAGACGAAGACGGGGAACCGCGTTATTACCTGCTTGAAACGATCCGCCAGTATGCACGCGATAAATTGCTGGAGAACGGGGAAGGCGAAGGGACACGCAACCGTCATTTTGCGTATTATCTTGAAATGGCAGAAACAGCCATGCCTGAAATGTTGACTCGGGAAAAGGAATTGGATTGGACTAAAAAACTCGAAATCGAATACGATAACATCCGCACGGCGATCGAATGGGGACTATCTAACGATCCGATTGCTGTGATGAGACTGGTGCGTTCATTGACATACTTGTTTCTTCAGACCATTTATTCCAGCGAAGGGCATCGATGGGCAGAGGCAGCCCTGGAAAAGGTTAAGTTATTTACAGACAATGGACGGATTCTGACTGCTGAGGAAAACCTTCATAAAGCCAGATTAGTAGCCAGTATGTCAATTATGTCCTTTACAATCGGTGATTATCGAGCAGCAGTCACAGAAGCGGAGGAGGCAGTCAGCTTATTGCGACTTCTTGGTGATAAATGGACTTTGGCGCTTATATTGATGTTCCATGCTGGGGGAAAACTGACGAGAGGGAATATTGATGAAGCCATCGCGTCGGTAGAGGAAGCTCTAGAACTGGCAGAGGAATTGGGGGATAGATATATCCTGGGTTCCGGATTTCACGCCGCCAGTTACCTGGAAGCATATGTGAGGAGGGATTTTGCCAGGGCAGATACTCTCCACGAAAAAGGGATGGAATTATTGAAAGAACATGGCAGCCGTTGGTCTTATGGGATAGCAATGTATGGATTCGCAAACGTATGTATCATGCAGAATCAATTTGAGAAAGCGCGGGGAAAACTCAGAATTGCAATGCAAACCATGCAGGAAACAGGCTCCGCCCGGAATGTCAATATGGTCAAGAGCGATCTGGCTCACATCCTGCGGTATGAGGGCAATTTCCCCCAGGCGATGTCGTCCTACCACGAGACGATCAAGGAATGGCAAAGAATGGGGCATCGCTCTGCAGTCGCACATCAATTGGAATGTCTGGCCTTCATCGCCAAGTCTCTCGAACAAACAGAAAAGGCAACCCGGTTGCTCGGCGCGGCGGAGGCTCTGCGACAGAAAATTGAAATTGATATGACTCCTCCGGAACGCGAAGAGTACGAGAGAGAGGTCGCTGATTTGAAAGCGAACA
>DATDRD010000183.1:0-9203 GCA_035291925.1 Anaerolineales bacterium | reverse complement strand
CCGAAGAATTCATCATCGATAACGGCCACGTAGTCACTGACCATCTCGCGCGCTATCGCATCCCTGGCATTATGCTCACGCCTGAGATCACCTCCGTTATTGTGGAGCATCCCACCGCGGAAGGTCCCTACGGCGCGAAGGGAGTGGGGGAGATATGCAGTATCCCAACCACGCCCGCCATCACGAACGCAATCTACAACGCGGTCGGTGTGAGGGTGGATAGGTTGCCTGTGGATCAGGAGATGATTGCGAGAGAGATTTGGGAAAGGGAAGAAATGTAGAAAGTGGAAAGTAGAAAAAGGACTCTCAAGGTTTCAAGCCTGAGAGTCCTTTTTGGTTGAGACATCACCTGTTTTCGGGAAGGTTTGCGCATGTTTTGCAATACTTCCCAGGCTTTTGTTGTAGAATTAGAATGGTACATCTCTGGAGATATTTGGATGCCTGATCCTTTGTTGGTGACCAAAGTCAGCCTGCCGATATTGCGGCATATTCTGGTTCCCAGAAAAAAGGTTCTCAGGCAATTAAGCGAGGGAGTTCAGGATGGACATTTGCTCACCCTGGTATCCGCCCCGGCGGGATATGGAAAAACGACCACCATCCGCATGTGGGTCGAGGAAGCAGGATATCCTGTTGCCTGGGTCACACTGGAAAATTCCGATAATGATCTCAAACAATTTCTCACATATGTCCTGACCGCCTTACAACAGGCAGGGGATCATCTCGGCCAGGCGGCCCTGGAAGTAGTTGAAAATGCCCGGGAGATTAATCTTCAGCGCATCCTTGGGTTACTGATCAAGGATCTGTATGACCTGGATCAGCCAATCGTCCTGGTCTTGGAGGAATATCACCTGATCGAAAACGAGAGGATAGACCAGGTTATTGAATTGAGTGTGACTAAAATCAGTTGATTTCAAGCCGTTCAGCATGCTCAAGCCAGTCGGTATTGATCGGTGTGGCGTACAAGTGTTGATGGCGCTGAATGCGACGGAACTTGTGAAAGTCCTCCCAGTCATTGTTCTCATTCACAGCGCGTAAAGCCAGCAACGCTCCGGCGCCAGCTACCGTCCAACGCATGCCGGACAGTTCCACACGATCTTTGACGAGATGACGACAAGTTCCTTCAATCACGCCTGTGCCAATCGGCCAGCCTCGACGTAAGTATTCGGCATAGTCCATATAGGGCTGGTTGCGCCGGAAGTAGTTGGCTATGCCACGCAGGGTCTTGGCAGCCTGGCTGTTGCAAGAGAGATTGGAGGCTTTGTCTTCCAAGCATTGGATGACTTGGTTGGTGCGACTGGACAAGAGGTTGAGTGTCTGCGCCTCGACCCATTGGGTGCGGTATGGGTCTGTCTCGCCATAGAGGGCCGTTCCGGCCTTCCAAAGATATTCATCGGCATGAATGATGTCCAGGACGAGTGTAAAACCTGGCAGTCCGGCCAACACGTGTTTTTGCAAAGGCTCTGCGCCATCTGTGAGCGCCACCCGCTGGCAGATGTGTTTGCCTTCTCGACGGCGTGCCCATGCCGCCAGGCGTTTGATGGCTTGCTCTTTGCCTCTCAGACTGGCAAAGACCTGCTTGTGCTGAGGCGCAGGGCGTTCCGCAACAGGCTCACCCTTCTTGAACAGGGCATTGATTACATCCTGAGGAGTGCGGGAATAAGGTTCAATCGTGTACACGGCGGTGGCAATCGCCTCTTTTTTCTGCGTTTTCTTGTCGCCTTTGCCTCGGCGAACCTTCAAATCGGCTGTCTCACGACGTACCAGCGGAACTCCTTTGCCGTCCGCCTGGACGACCAGGAGCGGGCCTTCTTCTGCGATGGGGAATGGCGCTTTCTGGGCATAGTACGCCTTGACCGTCTGGCTATGTTCTGCCACAGAAGTCTCCAAGGCCAATTCGGGCAAGCTCAATCCCAGCAGCCGGACCACCACCCGCAGCCCCTTGCCGTATGCCCCTTCCACTCCAAGCAACTCTGCGCTTTCCATCAACAAGTCAGAATAACAACGCTCCGGCAAACTCAAGGCTTCATCCAGAGGACATTGTCCGTTCCCTCCCCAGGCGTAGAAGTAAGCTCGCTCAAACCTCAGTTTGCCAAAGATCGAAAAGTAATCGCATGGTTTCTGCGAATGGTACGGCAACACCGTCCTATCGCTTTTCACCAGCGGCGCATGCGACTCGGCTTCTACCCGCACCATCACAAACAACTGCAACAGCTTGAACCCCAGACGCAGTACTTGGCGAAACAGGCTTCGTTCCATTTGATCCATCGTCGCAGTCTGCGCCTCCGCACTCGTTACCAACGCCAACAACTGCTCGAATTCGGCCCGCAATTGGTGTATCATTTGTGTGGAGTTGAAAGACATGGTGTACCTCCATGGGTTGATCTTATATATAAAGTAATCATCCCAGAAAGGTACCTTTCTTTCAACTCCTCGTTTCTACTCCATAACCAATCAACCGATTTTAGTCACACTCCCCCAAAAAGATCAAGAAAATTAACCGATATTGAAGGGATTGACGAGGCAGGTGCCGCCAAACTCAAACAACATGGCATTCAAACTGTGGAAGATATCCTTAAAAAAGCCGGGACGCTAAAAGAGCGCGCCGCCATAAGCGCGGGGACAGGCATAAGCAAGCGTGGCATTTCGGATTGGGTGAATCGCGCCGAACTGCTCATGATTGAGGGGATTGGCACGGAATACGCCCGCCTCCTGAAGAAAGCCGGGGTGGATTCAGCGCCGGAACTGGCCATGCAAGATCCTAAAAGATTGCATGAAAAGATGGTCGAAGTTAATCAAAAACGCATCGTTGATCGGGTTCCTTCGCAAAAGGAAGTCGCCCGCTGGATAAGACAGGTGCTCAGAGCTCCCCGCAGAAGATTATAGAAAGTGGTGCCGAATGGAAAACCAAGGTTTGATTGTTACCATCGCTCTTGCTCTGCTCGGTTATTTTGCAACCTACTTGAACAACCTCCGCCTCGCCAAAAGAGCGGATAAACTCAAATTTGTCACCGCGCAGATCGACGAATTGTATGGCCCCTTGTATGTCATTACCCAGACAGGTCAGATCCTTTTTCAGGCCTTGCTCCTCAAGGGGATCAAGAAGAACAATTTGACAGAGAGTGAAGATTCTCTTGATTCTGCCGACGAAGCATCAGATTGGAGAATTTGGGTGCAGGAGGTCTTCCAGCCGTTGAACGAACAACTGGGACACATCATCATCAACAAAGCCCACCTGATCATCGAACAGGAAATGCCGCAGTGCCTCAAGCGCTTCCTTGCCCATTCAGCAGGCTATAAGGCCGTGATCAAAAAATGGCAGGCGGGAGATTTCACAGATAATTCATCGGTGATTCACTTTCCAACTGAGATCGAGGAATATGCAGAGATCTCCTTCTTGAAATTGAGAAAACAACAGAGGAAGTTGATTGGCCGGTAGGAGCATTTATGATGAAATGGCACTTGTGTATAAGAGCAGTTATCCCCTTGATGAAGGAAGCGGATTTGGCGATTGAGGTCCACGGCGGGTGGCCGATGAAGTGCCGCGAGCCTTGGTATTGATCTCATTCTTAATATTTACTTTGAGGAGACCTGAACCATGTCCGAAATCAAATATGAAATCATCAAAAAGATTCGGAGATAACCATCCACGAATAAGGTCACGAATTCTCGAATGGAGCCCGGGCATTCGTTTATTCGTTTGAATTCGTGGACGGTTGTGATTATAAGGAGAATTGAACAATGTCTGAAATCAAATACGAAATAATCAAAAAGATTGGCGTGCTATCCAAGTCCGCGCTTGCCCTGAGCTGTGTCGAAGGGTCGGGCTGGGCCAAGGACCACCCCCTCCGCCCCGCTTCGCAGGGGCACCTCCCCCAAATCCGACAACTGATTGTTGAGTAATCAAAAAAATTTTCATCGTCGGATTTGGGGGACATCGTACCCGAAGCGAATCGGAGCGGTAGGCCGGGAGGGGGTTGGAACGAAAGAGAACCAAAATATGACATCCGTGACTGGTCAGCAGATCACGAGAAGATGGGCAAAGGTGTAACTCTGTCCAGGGAAGAGTTGCTGGCCTTGAAAGAGCTGCTGAATACCATTGAACTGTAATTGGGTTGGCGGAGAAAGTCCCCGAAATGCGGGGATGCAAGGTCAAGGTTGTGGAGGGGTAAGTAAAAATTACTCCCTTCATCAACATAAAATCCGCGGAGCATTTGACACTGCTCCCCTGTTCGGTTATCCTTCTCACGTCCGGGCAGGCCCGGCGCGGCAGAGCCTCTCAAACCCCGCCAGGGTCGAAAGACAGCAACGGTACGGGAGAATCTCTGGGTGCCGTCGGTCACCTGCCCGGATATTCATATGAAATCATCTCGCTGGATATTCATCAGTCTCGCACTGCTGGCCGGCATCGGCCTCGGTCTCGCCTACGGGTGGGTCATGGACCCGGTGGATTTTTTTGACCTGACGCCCGATACCTTGCGAGCCGACTACAAAAGCGACTACGTCCTGATGGTTGCGGAAGCCTACCACGTGGAACGGGACCCAGACCTGGCTGCCCGCCAGTTAGCCATCTTCGGCACTCAAACGCCCTCCACCATTGCCTCAAGCGGACTCGCTTACGCGCGCGCAAACGGATTCTCCGATTCAGACATCGCTCTCATGCAGGAACTCGTCACAGCCATGCAGGCCTGGAGCAGGATCCAATGAGGCGCATCCCGTGGTGGCGCCTGGGCGCCATGCTTGCGCTTCTCGCGGGGCTGGGGCTGGGTCTCGTTTACTCATGGATCATCTCCCCCGCGCGTGTCACCGATTCAGAACCCCTGGCACTGCGAACCGACTTCAAAGACCACTACCGCTCCGCCATCGCCGCGGCCTATGCCGCCACAGGCAACCTGCCGCGCGCCGAGGCGCGGCTCTCCCTTCTGGCAGATGCCGACCCCATCGAAGCACTGAACGCTCAGGCCCAGCGCATGCTTGCAAGCGGACAGTCATTTGAACAGGCAGATCAGGTCGCCGCGCTTGCATCCGCTCTTGGAGAAGGAATCACTGTCGAATTCACGTCAACACCCGTTACAGAGACCACCAACAGCATCGTCTCGACATCCACTTTGCTTCCCGATCCATCGGAAATCCCCCCTGAAATTACAGAGACAGCTCAGCCTGTTGAAACTCAGGCCACCATCAGCGCATCCACGCCCCGCCCCACACAGACAGCGGTTCCCACGCTTGGCGCGCCCTTCGCGTTGACCGGGCAGGAAACGGTCTGTGACCGAAACCTTCCAGACGGATTACTGCAAGTAATCGTATTCGATTCCCGTCGCAGGCAGTTGGCGGGCGCGAAGATCATCATCACCTGGGATGGCGGCGAAGAGGAGTTTTTCACCGGCCTCAAACCGGAACTCGGCAATGGCTACGCCGACTTCATCATGGATCCCAACACTGCCTACACCGTGCAGCTCGGCGCGGGCAGTGACATTGCATCGGGGTTGACCACTTCCACGTGCCAGACCTCAGACGGAGAAACCTTCTTCGGTGGCACAAAACTCACATTCCAACAGCCATAAATAACTCGCCTTACAGAGAACGTCCCGAAGGTTGGCCTGGCAAACATCATTGAGCCGTTCAGACCTTCGGGACGGTGCATAACTTCAGTTAAATAAATTCCCCTCTCCGCCTGCCTTGGCTGGCGAAGCCGCGCCGGGAGGTTGGGAGAGGGGTAAAGGCGCCGTGCCGAGCCTGTCGAAGCAGTGAGGGGTGAGGGCCTACGGCATCGTATTGTTGTTCGCCCAGTCATTCCCCAGCCTTACCTCCACGTCCACGGTCGAAGTGGGATCAGGCCGGATCAAAATCTGGGTACTGGAATCGATGCCAAATATGGACTGCAGGTACTTCAGCGTATACAGCTTTCCTGAATACAAAATAACGACGGTGCGATCGTAGGCGCGGTCTGCCGGGCCAACTTCAGTCACTGCCATGCCCTGAGTGAGGAAATAATTACCGGTGTTCACTTCCAGCGCGGGCGTGAACGAACCATTCAGCAGTCGCACGCGCGCTGCGTCGGCCCTCATCAGAGCGTTTGGGTCATTCTGCGCGGCAAGCGGGCTTAATGGACCACCTGACGTGAAGATCTCATCGCGCAATACACGGATCTTGTCAGGCAACGGCTTGAGAATGCTGGCATTCTCTCCGCCAAGGACTGTGCTGTCAAGAGCTACCATGGTGTAATCGATCACACCCTGCTCTATGCTTTCGATGGGGATATCTTTCGCCAGCACTCCCAATTGGAGCGCCGTATCAAAAGGCATATTTGTCTTGATGCCGGCGGAAAACTCCTCATAGAATTGCCGGGCTTTCCCCAGCAAAACGGGGAAGTTTTCAGGGCTGAGCACCTTGTCGCGAATGGCCAGGATCGCCTTTTGCTGGCGTCTCGAGCGCCCAACATCGCCTTCATTACCCTTGCGATAACGCACATAAGCCAGTGCTTTTTCTCCGCCCATGTGGCGCATTCCGCAACAGGTCAGTCTTATTTTGTCCTTGCCCCCACCGACCGGATCGAGTCGCAACTCCTCATCATTGTAAATGTCAATTCCGCCAATCAGATCAATGAATTCGACAAACGTATAGAAATCGATTTGGGCATAATATTGAACCGGTACGCCGATGAATTGCTCAACTGTCTTCCTCGCAAGTTCAGGGCCGCCGCCAGGCAATTTATTCCCCTCACCTGAAGAATAAGCCATATTGATGCGGCCATACCTGAAGCCCGGGATATTCACCCACATATCACGCGGAATGGAAAGCATCCCTGCACTCTTGGTGAGCGGGTCAATCGTCAATAGGATCATCGTATCAGAGCGCGGTGCGCCCAGGCCCGCTTCCCAGTCCCGGTAATCAAGGCCGATAATGAGAATGTTGATCCGGCTGGCGCCATCCCACGCTGGCGGGAGATTACTCTCCGGGATGGCAATCGGGGGAGGCAATGGCTCAAGGTTGGGAACCGGTGTGCCCTCACTATTTAGCACGAACTCATCCTGCCCGGCAGTCACAGTCCCGCAGGATGAGGGCGGCCTGCCAGGCAGCGGGGTGATCGTCCAGCAGGTGATAATGCCTCGCACAAAGTAAAAACCGGCGACGGCCAGGATCACTGCAACCCCCCAGAAAATGATCTGCGCCGCGCCCGGGCGTCCAAACTTGATGTTTTTGAGAAAGTCGATTCTGTTCATACAGGTTTAATATATACCATATTCAGGCCGAGTCGTTCCAGGCCTTCCTTTGCCCAGTGTTGAAGCAGGGCGGAGTCTTCTCCCATCGCCTGCATCATCACCTGGATGGCGCGGTGGTCACGGATCTCTGCCAGCGCGCGTAATGCGTGGATGCGGGCCAGCTGTGGGGCGCTCTTCACGGCTTCGATCAGGGAGGGGACAGCCGCGCCGCCGATCTTTACCAGTGCATTTACTGCCAGGCCACCCACCATGCCATCTTCATCGCTCAATGCCCGGATGAGAGGCTGGATCGCGGCTTCGTCTGGCCGGGCTGCCAGCCCGAGCGCGGCACACTGGCGCACTTCGGGGGCGGGATCGTTCAGAAACGGGACCAGCCACCCGGCTTGGCGCGAAGTCCCCGAAGGGGAAGGCGATTGCGCGAGGACGCGCAGTCCCCACCAGCGCTGGTCTGCATCCGAGGACTTTGTCAAATCCAATAGTGCGGGAATTGCTTCCTCGCCCAGATCGATCAGCGGAGAGACCGCCCGTTCCGCGCGGGCTTCGTCGCCGCTGATCAGGTCATTCAACAAATTCTGTAATGACGACACTTTACTTCGCGGGGGGAGGAACCGGCAAGTCGCCTTCAGCCACGTTGACCCACTTATCCCCTTCGTCGATCAACATAACCGGGATGTCATCCACAATGGGATATTTTCGGCCGCAATCCTGACAGATGAACCATGCATCTTTATACAGTCTGAGCTCGCCGCCTGTCGTACGGACACAATTCGGACAGCGCAGGATTTCAATTAATGTTTCACTAACCATTGATTCTCCATTTCTGACAGAGCACCGCATAAATGCCTAAGCTAAAAGCTTGATTTCAGCATGTAAATTGCTCTGAGAAGTTTAGTAAGCTATGAGGCAAGCGGTAACAGCGGGGAATTTTACCATGCAACCCAAAGGACTTCGGAAGTCTGGCCGCAAATTTACGAAGAGGGATTGCGGCACAAATTATTCTCTTTCGCCAGTTTTTCAGGATTTTTTGAATCAGGCCCATACTGGCAGATCGCCTGCCAAGGTTGATATTGTGTGGAGATGGTATCCTGAAAAAGCACAGACCCATTGCGCCATACGGTGCGTGTAACAGTCACATCTGCTCCGTTGGCAGCCCAATCCACCTGTTTCATTTCATTCTTTCTCAATTCAGGATTTTCTTCAAATGAAGGCGGCGGGGCAGGAACAACATTGGTGGGACCTGTTGTATCCCATGTTACCGAACGTCCATCAGAGGTGGAATAGAACTTCCACGTAAGTGACCCGCTGTCCACGTATGTTTCCATTAATATCCAATAAGGTGAATCATTTGTAAATTTGAAATCAACCAGCGGGAAGTAAACTGTCGCATCCAAGCCAGCCAACCGTGGGTCTACTGCACCACTGGCAGTCTGCTCATAATAGGAGACACGGTAGGCATGGGAATTGCGTTCGACAATCGGAAATCCTGCGTTAAACACCGCCCGGAAGAGAGTGGTACTCACCTGACACACGCCCCCACCGACTCCCTTGATTGTGCGCCCGCCATAAATGATCAGCGCTTCCGCAAATCCGTTCTCAAGGCTTACATCTCCGAGATACTGACCCATTGAGAATGTCTCACCGGGCGCAACGAGCACACCATGGAAACTCGCCGAGGCAGCTTTGATGTTTTGAATGCGCTCTGGACTGGAACCATAAAAGTAGGATGTCTCCGCCCAGATCAACTCGGTAATACCAAGTTCCTGACCGGTGGCAGTGCCCGCGATTTTCGGCTGCGCTTCATTTACAACGAGAGGAATAGTATGTTCACCGCGCGCTAACGCTTCATTGATGGCGATAATACTGGCTCCCACATCCAGCTCGCGGCCCACACTGGAATTTTCCATCAGGTCCAGCTGGCGCGTCTCATCGTTGAAAATAAATTTCGCATTCGACGGCAAACGGTTCACATGATCCTTGACAGGC